>NZ_SSMG01000292.1 GCF_009873615.1 Photobacterium lucens | reverse complement strand
ATACAAGGCTGACTATAAGTTAGAACTAAAGTTTAGGTTAATGGTTATGGAAAGATAGAAATTGATGAATATTTCCATTATGATAACTTTTTAGACTGCTAGATTTTTATTATGAGTATCGAAAAACGATATAAAAACTTAGATTCCTTAAGAGGAGTTTTAGCTTCGTGTGTGTTTTTTCATCATTATGTGATTACATATAGTTGGAAAACGAATGGTAAGTGGATTAGACCTGATTCTGAATTCTTTAATAACTTAGGACAAATAAGTGTTAGTGTTTTCTTTATGATAACAGCATTTTTATTTACAAAAAAAATCATTCTAAATGAGAGTACTGTTAAATGGAAGAGC
>NZ_SSMG01000291.1 GCF_009873615.1 Photobacterium lucens | reverse complement strand
GATTTCTCTTTCCCCTTAATGGTATATTTTTGCTTATCACGAATTATTAGTGACCAAGGAAACTAATATAACCTTGAAGCACTAGAAGGTTCGTAATATCAATAAAGAATGCACCAACAATAGGCACAACCATAAAGGCCTGTGGTGATGGGCCATTACGAGATACTAGCGCACCCATGTTCATTACAGCTGTTGGTGTTGCACCCATACCAAAGCCACAGTGACCACCGGCAATGATTGCAGCGTCATAGTTCTTACCCATTACACGGAATGTAACAAAGTAAGTGAACAGGGCGAGTACGACAGTCTGTACAACAAGAATAACAAGCATTGGTAGTGCAAGATCCATTAGCTCCCATAAATGCAGACTCATCAGTGCCATTGCTAAGAATAGGGATAACGAAATTGTACCTAATGCATCAACAGTTTCCTTGTTGATTTTGTAGCACTTAGTACCTTCACATAAGTTAGTAATAAACACACCGATAAATAGCGCGTACACAAACTCAGGGATACGTAGTGCGCTGATGCCAAAGCTATCTACAAAGTCTTTAGCATGTGATGCACCAGCTACACAAAGAAGTAGAATAAACAGAACTTCAATGGTGTTTTTTGAAGTAATGCGATCTTCTTCTTTATCACTGTACGTCACAAGATCTGGGTGATCGATGTGGTGGTTACCACTCTCACCAAAATCAGATTTTAGGTTGTATTTGTTGATCAAACGCTGTGCAACAGGTCCGCCAATGATACCACCCATAATCAAACCAAAGGTTGCTGAAGCCATAGAAAGCTCAAGCGTATTTAAGCCGTAATCCGTAGAGAAGGTTTGTGCCCAAGCGGCACCTGTACCATGACCACCTGATAGGGTAATAGAACCAACCACAAGACCAAGTAAAGGATCTAGGCCAAGTAGCTTACTTAAACTTACGCCTACTGCATTCTGGATAACGATAAAAACAGTGGCTAGCGCTAAGAAAAGGAATACGCGGGATCCACCCTTCGCTAATAATTTATAACTCGCAGCTAAACCAACAGTTGCAAAGAACATTTCCATTAGCGCATCTTTCATGCTGAGTTTGAAAACAATGTCAAAACCTTGGAAATGGAAAATAGTAATAACAACGGCAACAACCAAGCCACCAACAATAGGCTCTGGGATATTATATTTTCTTAAAAACGCAACTTTGCTGTTAATAAAGTAACCGAGAAAAAGCACGATTATTGCTATGAGCAATGATTCGAGCTCATTAATTTGAATAGTTGTGTTCATCGATAATCTTCTATTGTATTTCTTTGATGGTAATTTTAACGTGTAAAAGCCGTTCTTACCATATTGCTATTTATTACTTAATATAGTAGGCAATTAAGAATATAATCGATTAATTGTATCTATTATCGAATATATTTATCAATAATAGAGATGTTGGTTATTTTTTATTTTCCTTTTTGTTAATAAATTGTTTTTTAAAAAATGGTTGTTTGTTGACTTTTAACAATCAATAAA
>NZ_SSMG01000290.1 GCF_009873615.1 Photobacterium lucens | reverse complement strand
GTATATGATATTCCTTTATGGTAATGTGACCTCCGTTGCTTATGGAAATTTATAAAAAAGTAATCGTAAAAGGCATACCGAGGACGTTATATGGATGTTTACAAGAAAGAAGATCAGCTTTCACAGGGTGGAGATATTGTTCATTTATACCTAAAGGATATAGCGGAGAAAGATCTACTAAGCAAAGAGGATGAAATTCTTTATAGCCGAAAAAGTTTAGCTGGTGATAAAAATAGCAAAAAAGTGTTAATTGAAAGTAATTTAAGACTAGTTGTTAGCATTGCTAAAAAATATCGCGGCAGCACGATACATATTAGCGATTTAATTGATGAGGGTAATATTGGACTTATTACTGCAGTCGAAAAATTCGATCCTGAGAAAGGCTTTCGATTCTCAACTTATGCTACGTGGTGGATAAAACAAACGATTGAGCGTGCTATCCATAACCAAGGCAGAACCATTCGTCTACCTGTGCATGTTTCAAAAGAAATTAATACTATTGTTAGAGCACACAAACAGTTGGTTAAGAAAAATAATCAAGAACCAAGTGCTGAACAAGTTGCTGATGTTTTAAATAAATCGCTGGATGATGTATCGACAACCCTTTCGTATGACACCCCTATTATCTCTTACGATCAAACAGTGAATGGAGAAACCAATGCACAATCAATGGCCGCATTGATTGCTGATGAAACTATAGCCAAGCCAGATCAACATGTTGATGATTTAGCCATTGAAAAAATCACTACTAATGTGCTCAATTGCTTGAATAAACGCGATAAAGAAATTATCTGTCGCCGCTTTGGCTTGTTGGGCTACGAAGCACAAACTCTGCAAGAAGTAGCTGAAGAAGTTGGCTTAACACGTGAACGTATTCGTCAATTGCAAGTCACCTCACTATCAAAGCTTAAAAATTCACTAACTAGAGATAATTACGACTTATCAGTTTTGTTTGCTAACGGTTAAGTTTTTCATTTGTTTCAAGAAGCACGTAGGTTTACGTGCTTCTTTTGTTTATCATGAGCTATAAGTAATAGAATCATTATTCACTTGCTATTAAGGATTTATATGCGTTTTAGAGCTCTGATCATCGCAAGCTGTGCATTTATTTTTGCAGGCTGTAGTAGTTACGGTGTCACTGAAAGTGAAATGCAAAACTACATCAATAAAGAAACAAATGTTGAACGTTCCGTTGGGATTCAAGGTATCGCCTACGCCACTGGTCGTTTAGATAAAGTCAAAGTAGGTATCGGTCGTGTCGCTGATAATCGTGTAAACGTTGACGCTACTGCAACAGCAAAGTTAGAGTTAGCCGGTCAAGCACCACAAGATATTGTTTTGAATGCTAACTTTAGTGCTATTCCTTATTATAATCCTGATGAAGGTGCGATTTACTTACGCAGCTTAAATATTGAATCACTGAATATTAAACCAGAAAGATTCAATAATATGCTAACTAAACCAGTGGTTACACCTTTTGTCTCCATCATCGGTCAAGTGCTATCGACTCAACCTGTTTATAAACTTGACGAGTCAGAAATGAAGCAAGCGTTGCTTAAATCTACTAAGCCTGATCTCATTATTAAGAATCACCAACTTGTACTTGATTGGTAGTTTTTAAGTACTTCACCATATAAAGTTATAGTGCATTAGTTATTATA
>NZ_SSMG01000289.1 GCF_009873615.1 Photobacterium lucens | reverse complement strand
GTAATTATTTTCTTGATATTAAGGTGAGTATTATGAGTAGTGCATTCTATATTCCTACAGTTAACTTCATGGGTGCTGGTTGTCTTACACAAGCAGCAGACGCAATTAAATCTCACGGTTTTAAAAAAGCATTAATTGTTACCGATAAAGTATTGAACCAGATTGGTGTTGTGACTCAAGTGGCTGTATTGCTAACTGAGCGTGATATTGATTCTGTGGTTTATGATGGTACTCAACCAAACCCAACCATTAAAAATGTGGATGAAGGCTTAGCGTTATTAAAAGAAAACCAATGTGATTTTGTAATTTCGTTAGGCGGTGGTTCACCACATGACTGCGCGAAAGGTGTTGCGTTATTAGCGGCAAACGGTGGTCAAATTGGTGACTACGAAGGTGTTGATCGCTCAGCAAAAGCACAGTTACCTGTGGTTGCTATTAACACTACAGCAGGTACTGCTTCTGAAATGACTCGCTTCTGTATTATTACGGATGAAGAGCGTCATATTAAGATGGCGATTGTAGATAAGAACACCACGCCATTAATGTCTGTCAATGATCCACAATTAATGTTGGCAAAACCGTCATCACTGACTGCAGCAACAGGTATGGATGCGTTAACTCACGCTATTGAAGCGTATGTTTCAATTGCGGCAACACCAATCACAGATGCGGTTGCAATTAAAGCGATTGAGTTAATTCAACAAAACCTACGTACCGCAGTGAAAGAAGGTCAAAACCTTAATGCTCGTGAGCAAATGGCGTATGCGCAGTTCATGGCGGGTATGGCATTTAACAACGCATCACTCGGTTATGTACATGCGATGGCGCACCAGTTAGGCGGCTACTACAACCTTCCTCATGGTGTATGTAATGCTGTATTACTGCCGCATGTTCAACGCTACAACGCACAGGTATCAGCGGAGCGCTTACGTGATGTTGCAAAAGCGATGGGCGTTAATGTGGAAAACATGACTGCAGAGCAGGGTGCAGACGCTGCACTTAAAGCTATTGTGGCGCTATCTAAAGATGTGGGTATTCCATCTGGCCTAAAAGAGCTTGGTGTGAAGGAAGAGGATGTGGCGTTATTGGCTGATAATGCGCTGAAAGATGCTTGTGGTTTCACTAACCCTAAACAAGCAACGCATGAAGAAATTTCACAGATCTTTATGGCTGCAATGTAATTGCTAACGTAATGAGATAGTAAAAAGGCAATCAGATGATTGCCTTTTTTATTACTCGTTGTTTATTGCTTAATTAAGAGCAACTTACAATAGGGGACTAAACATATAAAAGAAGCGTTCAACGAGCTTGTTCTTCATCGAACGTTTACTCCATTGTTCTTTATCTACTTCATCTGAATCAGCAATGTAGCTTTGCTGTAGTTGGCTTAGCTCTTGGGTAAAGACAATATTATCGACAGCCATAGTCACTTCAAAGTTGAGCCACAAGCTACGCATGTCCAAATTCACCGTACCAATTAAGCAGTGGCTTTCATCAATCACTACCGATTTGGTGTGTAATAAACCGCCATGGAAGCGATGAATATGCACGCCTGATTCTAATAGATCACTAAAGAATGAACGGCTTGCCCATTCCACCATCACAGAGTCATTCTTACGTGGGATCACAACATGTACTTCAACGCCACGCTCTGCCGCTCCTTTCATTGCATGTAATAAATGCTCACTTGGGACAAAGTAAGGCGTAGTGATCACCACTGAGCGTTGCGCTTGGTAAATACTCAGCAGTAACACTTGATGGATAATATCATCCGGCATGCCGGGACCTGACGGGATCACTTGTACCGTGTCTTTATGGGCTGTATCAATAGCGCACGACGGTAAAGGTGGTAAGAAACGTTGCCCTGTTTCTACTTCCCAATCCCACGCTTGAATACAATTTAATACCGATACTGTTGGGCCAGAAATGCGTACCATTACATCAACCCATTGGCCAACACCTGCATCGATTTTAAAGAATGCAGGATCGACCAAGTTCATTGAACCTGTGTAAGCGATGTGGTCATCAATTACGACAATTTTACGGTGTAGGCGCAGATCAAGGCGACGGAAGAACATACGAAATGGTGAAACGGCTAAGGCTTCAACCAATTCAATACCTGCACCACGCATCAGTTTAGGCCAATGCGATTGGAAGAAACGCATACTGCCAGCAGAATCTAATAATAAACGTACTTTTACCCCACGTTTACAGGCTTGGATGAGTGCGACACCCACTTCATCCGCCAGACCACCCGGGTTCCAAATATAAAATTCAAGATGGATAGAGTGTTGTGCTTGGTTAATATCAGCGATCAGTGAACGTAAAATTTCTTGAGGTGATGATTGTAGCGATAGATCATTGCCTATTAACCCGGGAATGCCTAAGCGATTTTCACATAAATCACTGATTGGTTTGGCTACCAGAGTCATTTGTTGGGGTTGATGCCCCGGACAATCATTGAGTTGCTTAAACCAGTTTCCAAAAGGCAAGAACATTTCACGAGCACGTTCAGCGCGTTTTTTGCCAAGGTTTAATTCACCAAATAATAGATATGCGATGACCCCACCGATAGGTACGATGTAAATGATCATCATCCAAGCGAGTGAAACACCCACAACTCGACGTTTAAAAACGACACGGACTGTGACTGCTGCAATCAGGAGCCAATAAGCGAAGACGCCAATCCACGTTAAGACTTGATAAAATTGTTCCATCAAAAGACTTCGTTGTTTAAAAAATACGTTATCGACATATAGTGCATTGAAATATCAGAAAATCCTAGTATGCAGTTTATCTATTAGCTCAAAATGCGTGAAAAATCAGTTTTTATATGTTTTAAATCATGCATTTTTTGTACCTTTCGTGTTTTCTCTAAGTGAAATACGATAGGGATAACATCTACTATAAGAACTCTGATATGTGCGTTTATTTTTAGCACGACTTTTTCTTTTTTGCTGAGCTAGTTATACTCGCCCGCTCATTTTCAGTAGGAAATTCCATGTTTACTCTTGTTTACCAGCATCCTGATTTTCTTGTGATCAATAAACATCCTGGGATCAGTGTCCATAAAGATGATAATGATCAGCCGTTACTTGCCGCTGTTGCTGAGCAAACAGGAGATGAAAAGCTGTATCTGATCCATCGCCTCGACAAGATGACATCAGGGTTATTGTTGTTAGGACGCAATAAAGAAGCGGCTTCGATTTTATCTTCTAATTTTGCTGAACGTGTGGTCGAAAAGTTTTATGTTGCGATTGGTACGAAAAAGCCGAAGAAAAAACAAGGTGTGGTGATTGGTGATATGTCACGTTCACGCCGTAGCAGCTGGAAGTTAGAAAGCACCAAAGAGAACCCTGCGGTAACGCAGTTTTTCTCTGCTGCGGCAGGAGAGGGGCGTCGCGTCTTTTTGTGTAAGCCACATACGGGAAAAACCCATCAAATTCGCGTTGCTTTGCGTAGTGTCGGTTCAGGTATTACTGGCGATGATATTTACGGTACAGAAGCGGCTGATCGTGGTTATTTACATGCTTATGCCTTGTCATTTCCTTATAAAGGTGAAACGCAACGTTTTATTTGCCCGCCAACTGAAGGCGAACTATGGCAAGTGGCAGAAACGCAACAAGCATTAACTGAGTGGCAGCAGCCGTGGCAATTAGCTTGGCCTGTTTTGCCTCATAAAAAGTCATAGCGTCTGTGTGGTGATTTTCCGCAGTTTGCTTTTCGCTTTGTTAAATCGAGTAGCAACTGTGGAAATCACGAGCGATTAAACTGCATATTTATCTGATCACTATCACTCTGAGTAGGGTTAACGTATAATGACCGCCTAGGATCAACCTAGCACAGAGAAAGACCATGCGTATTGCCCGCACACGAAACCGTAGAAAGCAAATCAACAATAAACGACAGCAACGTCATTGTCGTTATCGGGCTCAGCAATTCTTTCATTCTATTGATCGTTCCCATTCTTCTCTTTATTTCCCAGCGCATCCTGCCGCTCACGCTTCTCCTTTTCTTGTATCACCTGCTCTTATTTACTGTAATTATCCAGCGTTTATACCTTCTTTTATTAATAGTGAAACGTCCTCGACGCCAATGCCATGCGCTTTGTTACTCGCAGCATAAACAATACTTGCGCTGAAACTGGCATTCTTATTGTCAGTGGTTAAAATAGCGCTCTTAATTCACTATATAGTTTGAAGTTATGGAAATAAGTGCATTACCCACTTTAGAAGCGCACCTCGTCGCTGCATTGTCTACACCACCAACAGAAGTGCGTCGACTATTTCATGGTCGTGGACGCTGCTGGCAAGGGCTAGAGCAAATCACGGTTGATTGGTTGCAAGGTCAAGTACTTGTTTCTTTATTTAAAGAGCCTTCAGCTGAGTTCTTAGCTGAACTTACTACTTTGCTGAATAAGCTGACTGAAACTGCAGAATGGCAACACAGTGGTGCGAGATCGTTATTGCTTCAACATCGTGATCGTCTTGGTTCACCTATGGACGTGATCTGGGGTGAAACCTCTGAATACCAAGATGTGATTGAAAGTGGCTTAGTGTACAAGTTGGATCTTGGACGTAAGCAAAATAACGGCTTATTCCTTGATATGCGTTTTGGTCGCGATTGGGTTCGTGAGCAAGCTGAAGGTAAGCGTGTGCTTAACTTATTTGCTTACACATGTGGTTTTTCTGTCGCGGCCATTGCTGGTGGTGCAGAGCACGTGGTGAACCTTGATATGGCGAAAGCGGCACTCAACCGTGGTCGTGATAATCACCATTTAAATAAGCATGATTTAAAGAAAGTGAGTTTCTTAGGCCATGAGCTATTTAAATCATGGGGCAAAGTGCGTAAATACGGCCCGTATGATCTGATCATTATCGACCCGCCATCGTTCCAAAAAGGTAGCTTTGCGTTAACCAAAGATTATCAAAAAATCTTACGTCGTCTGCCTGAATTACTAACGGAAAACGGCACTGTGTTAGCGTGTGTTAATGATCCTAGTATTACTTCTGACTTTTTAATTGAAGGTATGGCAGCAGAAGCGCCAGAGCTAGTATTTGAAAAGCGTTTAGAGAATCCACCTGAGTTTAAAGATGTTGAACCAGAGGGTGGTTTAAAAGCTTTAGTGTTTCAGCGCAAGTAATTGAAACTAAACATTGATGCAACAACTTTCTTATCCCTTATGTTTTTAATGTAAGGGATTTTTTGTATCTAATTTATGATTTCTTAGTGATAAAAATGGGTAAATTATCACATTACCATATATTCAACGTTACTAACCTCTTCATAATTAAGACGAATGTTGCAATTTTGTAGCGACTGACAAATACTGAAAAGACAGGACAAAAATAAAAACGTAGGGAAGCGAGTTAGCTGGTTTAGGTTAACCGAATAGCGAACATACATTAAGGGATGTGTAATTATGTTTAAGTCTTTTTTTCTCGATCGCCGTTGGTTCTTATGGTCGATCCTCGGTAGTGCCTTAATTCTGTATGTGACTTGGTATAAGGTGCAGATAGACGTTGAGGTGAATGAGTGGTTTGGTACTTTCTATGATTTGATTCAGAAAGCACTTGCTAAACCTAATGCCGTGACATTTGAAGAGTTTCTATCTAGCTGTATCGATTTTTTCAACATTGTTTCTATCTACATCATTATTGCAGTGATGCTTGATTTCTTCGTTCGACATTATGTTTTCCGCTGGCGAACCGCAATGAATGATTACTACATGTCGCACTGGGATAAAATTCATCATATTGAAGGTGCATCTCAACGCGTACAAGAAGATACCATGCGTTTCGCACGTATTGTGGAAGGGCTAGGAGTGAGCTTTATGCGCTCACTGATGACCTTGTTTGCTTTCTTACCTATCTTGTGGGTATTGAGTGAAAATATTACTGAATTACCTTGGATTGGCGAAGTTGATCGTTCTTTAGTTTACCTTGCTATTATCTCGGCATTATTTGGTACCGTATTGCTTGCCATCGTAGGCGTGAAATTACCCGGGCTGGAATTTAAAAACCAAAAAGTAGAAGCGGCATATCGTAAAGAGCTAGTGTTTGGTGAAGATCAAAATAATCGTGCCCAGCCTGAAACGGTTGGTGAGCTGTTCTTTAATGTGCGTAAGAATTATTTCAATCTTTATCGTCATTACTTATATTTTGATATCGCGAAATGGTCATATATTCAGTACACGGTGATTGTGCCTTATATCGCACTGGGGCCTGCGATTGTATCGGGAGCATTAACATTAGGGGTGTTACAACAGATCTTACGTGCTTTTGGTAAGGTAGAAGAATCATTTCAGTTCTTGGTGCATTCGTGGAGTACGATTGTTGAATTGATGTCGATTTATAAACGATTGAAAGCGTTTGAAGTGCAAATCAATGAAGCGATTACGGCTGAAGATGTAGCAGCGGATGAACAGATTTAAGCGTTTTATTGAATGCAAATAAGATCAAAAAAGCCCATGTAAATAGTGTATTTACGTGGGCTTTATTCTTACTACAACTGTGGCTTATTTAATTGATGAACAGAAGTCTTTAGAAATAACTTGCTGTGCCATTGTACGGCCACTGATGTCTTTTATGGTGATTTGATAGTTCACGCCATTATCAAATAGTGGAATGATTTCTGGGTTACGACAGTAGTTGGCTGCTGCTGTTTTTGCTGCACGTGATGGTGTAATTGCACTTTTACCACCGTAAATCACATTGATTTTTACCGTACTACCAGAAGCATAAGCCTGAGTGATTTGGTAAGCATCGATTTTAGGATAAGGTGCTTTGCTATCAATGGCTGCTGCACGGCTTTGTGCTAGAGATTCTGCAACTTGTTGCTTTTCGTGCGAAGCACAGCCACTTAATAGTAATACACCTAGAGATGCTGTAATTAGCGCTTTATTGATGGATAATTTCACGATCTAGTCCTTAAGCTGCTAATTATGGAAGCACTTTTTTAAATGGCTTCACGATGACATTTGCGTAAACGCCTGCATCAATATAAGGATCGGCATCAGCCCATTGTTGTGCTTGCTCTAAAGAGTCAAATTCAGCGATAACTGTTGAACCAGTAAAGCCTGCTTCGCCAGGGTTGTCACTATCGATTGCTGGCATTGGACCTGCAACTAATAGACGGCCTTGCTCTTGAAGCTCTTTTAAACGCGCAAGGTGCTTTTCACGCACACTCATACGACGCTCTAGGCTATTTTCTACGTCTTGAGAAAAAATGACGTACCACATTATTGTTCTCCCTAATAAAGTACAGAGGTGATAGCAATAAATATCTGCTATCTATTTTGTTATACCCAAGCAACCTCAAGATGCCGTGTTCAGCGAGACGACCTTAGTTCTCAGGCGCGGCAACGATTCGAAGATATAGTGGTTCTACATTGAGAATCGTTAACAAAGTCTGAGAGCTAAGGGCGCTCGCCCTTTGGGAGCGTGTCACTGAGCCGACTTCTTGCGTCAGACAACTTGGAAAGAGCTCGCTATTCCGCTTCGTTGTCTTCCTTGAATTCAACTCAGTGACTTCGCTCTGAATCAGGCATCTTGAAGTCGCTTGGGTATATTCTATTTCCCCATAGTAACCAATAAAAAAAGCACTAACTAGGCGTTAGTGCTTTTTTGTCGGCTAATGTTGTACTTGTTGGCAAAAAAATGACGTGAACAACTAGGCTTTTACGATAGGGCGAGGGCGACCTTCGCTATTAATAGCGACGTAGTTAAAGGTTGCTTCACACACACGATAACGATCGCCAACAGCTTCAACACTAACAGGCTTAACCCATACTTCCAGTGCGACACTCATTGATGTATTACCGATGCGTTTACATTCACCATAGCAGCACACTACATCACCAACACTAACAGGGGCTTTAAATTCAATTTTATCAACAGATACGGTCACAACACGACCGCCTGAGATTTCTTTCGCTAAGATAGCACCAGCCAAATCGAGTTGTGACATGATCCAACCACCAAAGATATCACCGTTGGCGTTGGTGTCGGCTGGCATGGCAAGCGTGCGAAGCAGAAGCTGTCCGCGTGGGATATTATTTTCAGTGTTCATGGTTCTACAACTTTTTACTGGTTATTGTCACTTTTCGGTAAGTGGCGATAAATATAGCCACCCGTTAAGAAGGTAAAGAGCAGGGTTAATGCAAGCAACCCAAATACCTTAAAATCTACCCAGATATCGAGCGGGAAATTGAATGCAATATAGACGTTTACTACAGCACAGACAACAAAAAACACACTCCATGCAAGGTTAATTCGTAACCACACAGCTTCAGGTAAACTGATTTCTTTACCCAGCATGCTTTTAATTAATGGCTTACCCATAAATTGGCTAATTAAAAGTGCTAAAGCAAAGATGGCATAGATGATGGTGACTTTCCATTTGATGAAGTTTTCATCGTGTAGAAAAATAGTTAAACCACCAAAAATTGCTACTAACACAAAGGTCACTAACTGCATTTTTTCGACTTTTTTGTAGATGAACCATGTCACTACAATTTGTAC
>NZ_SSMG01000030.1 GCF_009873615.1 Photobacterium lucens | reverse complement strand
CTATTTAATAGTTAATTAAGCGTTACATTTGCTGTATTTTTAGCGCTTTATTTTTTGAACTGAAGGAATGCAAATGCGGATTGGAGTTTTATGTGGTGGCAGATCGAGTGAGCGAGAAGTTTCATTAAAGTCAGGAGCACAAATTGTATCTGCGGTGAAAGCTCTAGGTCATGACGTGGTGCAGTTAGATCCGTGTAGCATTGATCTCTCCATGCTGAATCTTTATAAGCTCGATAAAGTTTTTATTGCATTACATGGCGGGTTAGGTGAAAGCGGACATATCCAAGCATTGCTCGATATTTTGCAAATCCCTTATGTAGGCAGTGGTGTACTAGCATCTGCGATTTCATTAAATAAGCTAAAAACCAAAGAAGTGTGGTCGGCAAATGGTTTATTGACCGCACCTTGGGTATTGGTACGTAAATCGACATCTCAATCAGATATTTTAAAGAGCTGTGGTGAAATCACATTTCCTGTTGTGATCAAGCCTTTAAATCAAGGCTGTAGTATTGGCGTTGCAAAAGCTGATAATGAAGAACAACTATGGCAAGCACTGCTAGCAGCATTTGAATATGATGATGAAGTGTTGGTAGAGCAATTCATTGTTGGGCGTGAATATACCTGCGCAATATTGAATGATGAAGCACTACCTGTAGTACAAATTTGTTCAGATACATTTTTTGATTGGAGTGCCAAGTTCGGAACACAAAGTGCGACGTATCATTGTCCATCAGATCTGAGTGAGCAAGAAGAAAAGAACATGCAGCAAGTTGTTAAGGCTGCATATAAAGCGTTAGGTTGTCGAGGTTGGGGGCGCATAGATGTGCTGTTAACTGAAAATAACGATGTGTATTTAATTGAAATGAATACCATTCCAGGGATGACAGAGCGTAGTGTTTATCCAATGGCTGCAGCCCAAGCCGGTTTAACTTATAACGATCTCATTGCTAAGTTACTCGATAAAGCACAATTTGATACGATTTAATTCAATTTCTTAAAACACCGTGATAGCCATACTATCACGGTGTTTTTTTATGCTGATGTATTTGGCTTCTTATAGATGGATATATATGAGAACTACCTGATGTTGTTTTTTTATCTATTTGGTAACTTTTTATTGCGAGATAATATAAAAAGCATTAATGTACTAGTTCACTGATACATTAGCTGTAAGGAAGAGATATGAGCAAACCATCCACACTTGGCGGTGCATGCATTATTGCAAGCGTTTGTGTTGGCGCAGGCATGTTAGGTTTACCGAGTGCAGGGGCGGGCGCATGGACATTTTGGAGTGTTATTGCGATCTCATTGACCATGGTCATGATGACCTTATCAGGTTGGTTACTGCTAGAAGCATTAAAGCATTATGATTTTAAGGTTTCTTTTAACACCATTACCAAAGATGTGTTGAACCGTAAAATCAATGTTGTTAATAACCTATCGTTGTATTTTGTTGGTTGTATTTTACTTTATGCCTATATCTCATCATCGGGCATGATTTTTAGTAATTTGCTTGGCATTAATGAAAAGCTAGCATCGGTTTTATTTGTAGCGGTATGTTCTGCATTTGTGCTGCATTCTACTCGTGCCGTTGATCGTATTTCTATTTTGCTCATTATCTTCATGTTGGTGAGCTTCTTAATTGGTATTTCAGGTTTAGCTGCAAATATCCAATTACCTGTACTGCTCGATACTACCCACTTGCATTCAAGTTATTCACCGTATGCATTAGCCTTGTTACCGATTGCATTAACCTCGTTTGGTTATCACCACTCTGTCAGCACCATGCGTGATTACTACCGAGATGAATACCGCGCAAAGAATGCAATTTTAGGTGGCACCTTTATTGCGTTAGGTTTCTATCTGGTATGGGTGTTATGTATTTTTGGTAACTTGCCACGTGAGGCGTTCGGCCCTGTGGTTTCTGCTGGTGGCGGGATTGATGCACTGACTCATGCTCTTGATAGCGTAATTGATTCAAATAGTGTGAAACAGGCTATTCGTATTTTCTCTATTGCTGCTGTTGTGTCGTCATTTATTGGTGTCGGTCTGGGTGTCTTTGATTACCTAGCAGATTTATTTGGCTTTGAAGATACCAAGCAAGGCCGATTGAAAACGTGGGCGATTACTTTTGTTCCACCATTACTGTTTTCATTGGTGTCACCATTTGGTTTCCTTGCTGCAATTGGTCTAGCAGGTGCTGCGGCAACGATCTGGGCATGTATTATTCCAGCAATGTTGGCAAAGAAAACTCGCCAATGTAAAGCACCGAAAGAAGGGTTTGTAGTGCCGGGTGGTAATGTAACGGTATATGTGGTGATTGGTTTTGGTGTAGTGACTGCCGTGTTCCATATTATGGCAATGGCTAATTTGCTGCCGATATTTAAAGGCTAATTGGCATTAAAGAGAAAATAAAAACGGAAGTTCAAAGCTTCCGTTTTTTGTTTAGCGAAATTGTTTGGCTTCAGGTAAGTATTCAAACCCAGCACTTGCCAGTTTATCGATCAGCTTTTGGCGATCGATATCGTAGAATTTCACTAGTTCATCAAGATCTTGGAAATCATCACGGATTTTCATGTTAACGATGCTCATCAACATAATAGGATCCATGGATTCAAATTTAGCTAAGTCCATTATTTGTCCTCATGATCACTAATTAATAAATTAGCCGCAGCAAAGGCCGCACGTTCACGCACTTCTAACGGTAAGTTGGTATCTTCAGCAATGTCATTGAAGGTTTTGATCGCACAAGCAATAGCTGCTGGAATATAGCCTTGATCGCCACTGCCAATTTGCGCATAGGTAGCACGAATAAGCTCGCCGCATTGATAAACTTGCATAATTATCCCTCTTTAGAAAATGTTCAAAAAGATAACAATATCTATTTGAATACTCTCATTATCTAGAGAGAGCATCATAGCGTTAAATGAAATAAAAACGTAGCTGTTATGGTGGTTAGCGCAACGGAATGATTATTTATTACGCTTGTGTTGATAGAGTTGACGATCGGCACGTTCAATCAGTGACACCATCGAGTCACCTTGCATGAAAGTGGCTGTGCCATAAGAAAAGCCAATATTGAGAGCATTTAGGATCGGGCTTTGATCAATGTAGTCACTGATCCTCGCTGCCACTTTTACTTCCGAGCGAGGACTTGCAGGTTGCAGTAAAATAATAAATTCATCACCACCAATTCGGTAGCAACGATCAGAATTTCGGATTGCATGTTTTAAAGCTTGAGAAAACGCTTTAATAACCTTGTCACCATCAAGGTGACCAAAGTTGTCATTGATCTGTTTGAAGTTATCTAAATCACAGATAAACAGCACGAGTTCTACACTGCGCTTTTCACTCATCGCAATGGCGTGGTGAATATCTTGCTCAAAGCACATTCGATTACATAAGCCAGATAACTGATCCATTAAAGCCATATTTTTTACTTTGCGGTATTCAATGGCGTTAAATAATGAGCCAGCAAACAGACGGTGATATGTATGCAGTAAGCTGATTTCGTCATCATCTAGAGGATATAAGGTGGAGTATTGCAGAGTGCCTAAACAGCTATCACCAAAACGAAGCGTAAAACTTTTTTGGTGAGGACTCGCTTGTCCTTTGCGGATCAAGGTGGTGGTTTTATCTAAGGTCCAAACCAAACGGCAAATATCAATTTGTTTATCAAGCTCGCGACACAAGATCTCAAACAGTGAACGGATCTCTAATTTCCCTTGTAGCTTTTGTAGGATCAACAGGCGTTGATCTGCGGCTAAAGGTTTTTGCTTTAGCTTAAGAGAAGGAGATGAGGTTACGTGTTTAAATAAAGCGTGTTCCATCACTACAAGATCATTAACTATTTAATTTGTCACTATAGGGGATCTAAAGAGTAGATCAATCGTAGCAACAGGTTTATGCAATTATTTTAACATATTACATAAAAAAATGGGGGAGATGTTGAGGTTTTTATTAATAAAAAAGCTGCCATATTCGGCAGCTTTTTCAATATGTTATGAAGCTTTTGAATTAAGCAAGTTTTTGCTTAAGGAATTCAACAACATCATTAACAGCCACAGCTTCTTTAGTACCAGTGCGACGGTTCTTATATTCCATCTCACCGTTTTCTAGGCTACGGTTACCGATAACGATAGTGTGTGGAATACCGATCAATTCGTGATCTGCAAACATAACACCTGGGCGCTCTTTACGATCATCAAATAGCACGTCGATACCCGCAGCAGTTAGATCAGCGTACAGTTTTTCTGCCGCTTCTTTCACTTCTTCAGACTTCGCCATGTTCATAGGAACGATAGATACTTGGAAAGGTGCGATTGCGTCAGGCCAGATAATACCGTTTTCATCGTTGTTTTGTTCAATAGCAGAAGCCACAACACGAGAAACACCGATACCGTAACAACCCATTTCTAGGATTACGTTCTTGCCGTTTGAATCTAGTACGCCACAGTTCATCTTCTCAGAGTACGTAGTACCTAGTTGGAAGATGTGACCTACTTCGATACCACGCTTAAGCATTAGCGTACCTTGACCACATGGGCTTGGATCGCCTTCTACTACGTTACGTAGATCTTCAACACGACCTAGTTCAACGTCACGGCCCCAGTTGATGCCAACATGGTGTTTACCATCGATGTTTGCACCTGCAGCAAAATCGCTCATTACAGCAACTGTGCGGTCAACGATGAATGGTAGCTCAAGACCAACAGGACCTAGTGAGCCTGGACCTGCGTTAACGAACTGGCGAATTTCTTCTTCTGTTGCCATTTCCAGTGGAGAAGCAACACAATCTAGGTTTTCTGCTTTAATTTCGTTCAATTCGTGATCACCACGAATTAATAGCGCTACGATAGGCGCATCGATCTCATCAGAAGCTTTAACAAATAGCGTCTTGATTGTTTTTTCGATAGCGATACCGTGTTGCTCAACTAACTCATCGATAGTTTTCGCATTTGGTGTATCGATAACAGAAAGCTCAACCGTTGGCGCTGCACGATCGTGAGCAGGGGCTAGTGCTTCTGCTTTTTCGATATTTGCTGCGTAGTCAGATTCAGTTGAGAATGCAATTAAGTCTTCGCCGCTTTCTGCTAATACGTGGAACTCTTGAGAGCCATTACCACCGATTGCGCCAGAGTCAGCCCATACTGGACGGTACTCAAGACCCATGCGATCGAACGCTTTACAGTAAGCGTCGTGCATTGCATCGTAAGACTTTTGTAGACCTTCTTTGTCAATGTCAAAGCTGTAAGCATCCATCATGCAGAATTCACGTGCACGCATTACACCGAAACGTGGGCGACGCTCGTCACGGAATTTAGTTTGGATTTGGTACAGGTTCAACGGAAGTTGCTTGTAAGAGCTAACTTCGTTGCGTACTAGGCTTGTGATCACTTCTTCTGCTGTTGGACTAAGCACAAACGGACGAGTATGGCGGTCAGTAAAGCGAAGTAGTTCAGGGCCCATTTTCTCAGAGCGGCCTGTTTCTTCCCATAGTTCAAACGGCTGAACAACGGGCATCAAGGTTTCGATTGCGCCTGCATTGTCGATCTCTTGGCGAACGATGTTTTCGACCTTACGCAGTACACGCAGACCTGTAGGTAGCCAGGTGTATAGACCTGAAGCCAGCTTACGGATCATACCTGCACGTAGCATTAGCTGGTGGCTAATAACTTCTGCGTCGTTTGGAGTCTCCTTCAGAGTAGAAAGAAGATAATTACTGGTACGCATTGATGGTATCCGTTGATTAATTAAATTAAAAAGAAGGGATAAATCCCGCCCGTCAGCGATCTGACGATAGCCGAATATCTTACCAGCCTACACGCTATTCGCCAAAGAGAACTGTATAAGATCTGCTATTGATTAACTTTCTCGATCTGATTAACGGTTATTTGTTGTTCAGTCACCGAGAAGTGCACATTAAAATCAAACAAGTGGACAGCATATTGCTTAGGATCTGGCTTGCCTTTCTTATAAGCCGGACGAGGATCTTGGGCTAATACTTCACTGATCACGGTTTGATAATAGGCTTTATTTTTTGCTGGTAGTTGATTGAGTGCGGCTTCGCTAAAACATACTGGCATGAGAGCAGGCGTGCTTGATGCAAAGCCACCTTGTGCGTGCGGCAGGCTGTCGGAATAAGGAATATAAGGTTTTATATCAACAATAGGCGTGCCATCAACCAGATCGACCCCACCTAATTCGATGATCACATTGCCATTTTCATGGCGAATTCCTTTTAATTCGACCGCTGACATACCAATGCCATTTGGGCGAAATGTGGCACGGCTAGCAAACACGCCAATGCGTTCATTGCCACCTAAACGAGGAGGACGAACAGTTGGGCGCCATCCTGCTTCTAAATTCTGATCAAATAAAAATAACAGCCATAAATGGCTAAATTGTTCGATGCCTCTTACCGCTTCTAATGAATTTGCCGCACCTTGCAAAATAATTTCAGAACGTGCACTCGGTACTAACCCTGGCTGTCTAGGAACCGCAAATTTTTCTTTATAAGGGGAGTGGATAATACCGATAGGATCAATGCTATAAGACATGAAATGAAGCCAGCTAAGAAGTCAAAAGAGCTGAGAATATAACATAAAAAAGGGTAGGTGCTGAGACCTACCCGATAAGTGTATGGTTATAAAACGCTGAGATTACCAGCCTTTAACCACACCACCATTGAAGATGTTTTTCGCTGAGTTATAGACATCTTCAGATTGGTATGCTTGAACGAATTTCTTCACGTTTTCCGCATCTACATTGTTTGCACGAGAGACAATCAGGTTCACGTATGGCGATTCTTTATCTTCTACAAACACGCCATCACGCTCTGGTGTTAAGTTAATGCTACTTGCGTAAGTGGTGTTGATGATCGCCAGTGCTACATCATCAAGTGAACGTGGAAGTTGTGCCGCTTCTAGCTCAACAATCTTCAGGTTTTTCGGGTTTTCAACAATATCTAATACAGTTGCTGTTAAACCTGAACCGTCTTTTAGCTTAATAAGGCCTTGCTGTTGAAGTAGCAATAATGAACGACCAAGGTTAGTTGGATCGTTTGGTACAGCTACTTTGTCGCCCTCTTTTAGCTCATCAACAGTTTTAATCGAGTTTGAGTAACCTGCGATTGGGTAAACGAATGTATTACCTGCAACAGCAAATTTGTAACCACGATCTTTAATTTGCTGATCAAGGTATGGTTTGTGTTGGAATGCATTGGCATCAATAGAGCCTTCTTCTAATGCCGCATTTGGTGATACGTAATCAGTAAAGGTCACAAGCTCAACATCAAGACCATATTTCTCTTTCGCTTGCTTTGCTGCAACTTCAGCAACTTGCTCTTCGGCTCCTGCCATGACGCCAATTTTTACCTTGCTGTTATCAACCACGGCTTCTTTTTCACCACAGCCTGTTAATGATAGGGCTGCTGCAACACCTGCAAGAGCAAAAACATGTTTTAGATTAAACGCCATACAACTTCTCCTTAAAATGGGGTTTTCCTTAAAGTGTTTTGATTATCGATGATCAACACGTTTTACGAGGTAATCACCGACAGATTGAATAATTTGTACCAGTACGATCAGAATGACGACAGTAATAGCCATCACAGTGCCATCAAAGCGTTGGTAGCCGTAACGAATACCCACATCACCTAGACCACCGCCACCAACGGTACCCGCCATCGCTGAATAGCTCACTAAAGTAACCAAGGTGATTGTCACCGCATTAATGATGCCCGGTAACGCTTCTGGCAATAGTACTTTCTTAATGATCTGTAGCGGTGTTGCTCCCATAGATTGGGCTGCTTCAACTAAACCAGATGGAATTTCTAACAATGCCCCCTCTACTAAGCGAGCAATAAAAGGAATTGCCCCTACCGCTAAAGGTACAATTGCTGCTGCAGTACCAATTGAGCTACCGACTACAAAGCGGGTAAAAGGAATGATGGCAACCAGCAAGATAATAAAAGGAATAGAGCGACCGATATTGACGATAATGCCAAGGATGTTATTAACAACGGTATTTTCTAATAAGCCATTTTTCTTGGTTAAGTGAAGGGTAACACCCAGAGGAATACCAATAACAAAACCAATTAGCCCTGATACAAACACCATGGTTAATGTCTGTCCCAGTGCTTCAATAAGTAAATCAATCAGGCGGGTATTTTGTTGCCACCATAGGGTTAAATCATTAAGCGACATAGCCAAGTACCTCAACATTCACTTTATTTTGACGAAGAAAATCAACCGCATTATCAACGGCGGTGTGATCGCCGAAAAATTCTGCCAGCATCAATCCAAACTTCACACCGCCTGCGTAATCCATATCAGAGCTAAGAATGCTGATATCTAAGTTAAACTTACGGGTTACTTGGCTGATCAATGGGGCATCTACAGAAGCACCAGTGAACTCTAAACGAATCAGAGGGAATGAGTTTTCAACTTGAGTTGGAGTCATACGTGCTTGGTAATCAGCAGGAATCGACAGATCTAATGTTGAGCGAATAAAGTCTTTAGCTAATTCAGTTTTAGGATATGAGAAAATATCACCAACCGATCCTTGTTCCACTAATTTACCGCCGCCGATAATCGCTACTTCACTACAGATACGTTTCACCACATCCATTTCATGGGTGATCAGCAAAATAGTCAGATTGAGCTTACGGTTAATTTCTTGGAGTAGTTCAAGAATTGAATGTGTGGTTGCTGGATCTAATGCGCTGGTGGCTTCATCACACAGTAGCACTTTGGGATCGGATGCCAATGCACGTGCAATCGCAACACGTTGCTTCTGACCACCACTTAAATTTGATGGGTAACTTAAGTGTTTATCTTCAAGTCCGACTAAAGCTAAGAGCTCTGTTACTTTTGCTTTAATCGTTGATTTATCAGTATTGGCAAGCTCTAGTGGCAAAGCAACATTATCAAAAACTGTGCGAGATGAAAGAAGGTTGAAATGTTGGAAAATCATGCCGATTTTACGGCGAGCTAAAGTGAGCTTCTGATTAGATAGGGTAGTGAGATCGACACCATCGACAATCACTTGCCCATTAGAAGGGCGCTCTAACAAATTAACACAACGGATCAGAGTACTTTTACCTGCGCCCGATGAGCCAATAACCCCGAAGATAGTTCCTTGCTGAATCGTAAGGTTGATATCGCTTAATGCGTTAATAGCCTTATCGCCTTGATAGAAGACTTTATTGAGTTGTTTTATTTCTATCATTGAACGTCCTGCTCCTAGATAAAACTATTGGATGATATTAAATATCTATTGTATAAATTTACGGTCGATTGTTTTAATGGTGTTAAATAAGCAATCATCCTGTGATTCTGATGCTATGTTCTATCACAAAAACTGTCAATAGCTATTTTTACGTCTAGACGTCTAAATGAGTTCCTACCAATGAGTTAGTGAATAACGAGTACTTTTCACTATTAACTCGTGCCATAATCTAAGAAATTGTGATTTATGAGGGCTAACCTTTGGCCAAACCTGCAGTCTTTATTGACCGTGATGGCGTAATTAACGTTGATCATGGCTATGTACATACCGTTGATGATTTCGAATACGTCGATGGTGTGTTTGAAGCATGTAAAAAATTAAAAGAGATGGGCTACCTATTAGTATTGGTAACAAACCAATCAGGTATTGCTCGTGGTATGTTCACTGAAGACGAATTTCTATCTTTGACAGAATGGATGGATTGGAACTTTGTTGATAATGGTGTTGAGTTTGACGGTATCTATTACTGCCCACACCATGCAACAAAAGGTCAAGGTGATTACTTACAAGACTGTAATTGTCGCAAACCAAAACCAGGCATGTTTATCTCTGCCCGTGATTTCCTCAAGATTGATATGGCAAAGTCAGTCATGATTGGTGATAAAGCAGATGATATGAAAGCAGCATCTGCTGCCGATGTTGCCGTTAAGGTATTAGTGCGTACAGGTAAACCAATCACCGAAGAAGGTGAAGCATTAGCAAACGTCGTATTAGACAGCATTGCAGATGTTCCAGCTTGGTTAGCACAGCAATAATGTCCATCGAATCTTGCTAAAAGATGGTTGAGAAATTGAGAAAAGCAGCGTTTTGACGCTGCTTTTCTTTTTTAGAGCTTCAAAATGTCTGCGTTAGTGAAAAAACACCCTATTTTGCGATTGTTGTTTGAAAAATGGACAAACGATTGCGGTTGAAGAAAAAACCTTAAAAAAACTATTGTCAGCAAAAAAAATATTCCTATAATGCGACCTCACTGACACGGAGTAAGCCACAGGCAAGCAACGTAATCAGTATTGTTCTTTAACAATTTGACCATGCAATCTGTGTGGGCACTCGTTGAATGATTAGTCAAAAAGATTTAT
>NZ_SSMG01000288.1 GCF_009873615.1 Photobacterium lucens | reverse complement strand
GCTAAGAAAATTTTATGTTGAGTTCGATCAAACCAGATCAATCTTTACTTTCTCAAGCGTAAAAAGAAGTAAAAATATTCCGTAAATTTATTTCTAAATTTTACTTTTTTAATTCACCGTCCTTTTTAGCCAAGGATCAATGCTTGCGGTCATTGTGTAATCTCGTTATAAAAGACCATTCATCACAAAAATAACAAGTTAGAGCCTTCTATGAGTACTATTGCCTACGGCATCAAAAATTGCGACACCATTAAGAAAATGAAAAAGTGGTTTGAAGCAGAAAACATTGAATACACTTTCCATGATTACCGTGTTGATGGTTTAGATCGTGCTCAACTCGAAACCTTTGAAGCAGCCCTTGGCTGGGAAGCCATGCTGAACAAACGTGGTACTACTTACCGTCAATTAACTGATGAGCAAAAAAACAGTTTAAACCGCGACAACGCATTAACGCTGATGTTAGAGCAACCAGCGATGATCAAGCGTCCACTATTAGTACACAATGACGCGTACTATCTAGGTTTTAAACCAGCTCAATACCAAGAAATTTTTCAACAATAACAAGGATACAAGGATGTCTGATAGCCCAGTTATTGCACTCGCTAAAGATTTAATGAGCCGCCCTTCGGTCACCCCTGAAGATGCCGGCTGCCAAGATGTAATGATCGCTCGCCTAGAGCAACTCGGTTTCACTATTGAAACCATGGTATTTGAAGATACGACTAACCTATGGGCACGCCGTGGTACACAAGCTCCATTGTTTGTGTTCGCAGGTCATACTGACGTTGTCCCTTCAGGCCCAGTAGAGCAATGGCATACACCACCGTTTGAACCAACAATTATCGATGGCTATCTACACGGTCGTGGTGCGGCTGATATGAAAGGTTCACTGGCGTGTATGATTGTGGCGATTGAACGCTTTATTGCTGAAAATCCTGATCACAACGGCTCTATTGCGCTTTTGATCACCTCTGATGAAGAAGGCCCTTTCATCAATGGGACGACTCGTGTGGTTGATACCCTTGAAGCACGCAATGAAAAAATCGACATGTGTATTGTTGGAGAACCATCAAGTACGCTGAATGTCGGTGATGTGGTGAAAAATGGTCGCCGTGGTTCAATCACAGGTGATTTAACGGTGAAAGGTATTCAAGGTCATGTTGCTTACCCTCACCTTGCCAATAACCCCGTTCATAAAGCACTACCAGCACTCGCAGAGCTTGCTGCGATCACATGGGATAATGGTAACGAGTACTTCCCACCAACCAGTTTCCAGATCCCAAATATTGCAGCTGGCACAGGTGCATCCAACGTGATCCCAGGTGAGTTTCAGGTGCAGTTTAACTTCCGCTTCAGCACCGAGTTAACCGATACTGAAATCAAGCGTCGTGTACATTCAGTACTTGATGCCCACGGTTTAGATTACGATCTAAAATGGACGTTAAGCGGTCACCCATTCTTAACCGACAAAGGCACATTGGTTGAAGCCGTAGTTGCTGCAATTGAAGAAGTAAACCACCAGCAACCTGAGCTATTAACCACAGGCGGCACATCTGACGGTCGTTTCATTGCTCGAACAGGCGCACAAGTTGTCGAGCTTGGCCCTGTTAATGCAACAATCCATAAAGTAAACGAGTGTGTGAAAGTCGCAGATCTTGAAAAGCTTACTGACATGTACCAAAAAGTGTTAGAAAAAGCGCTGTAATCACATCGCAATGAAATACATAAGCAGCCAGTTATTTTCTTCATAAGTGAAATAACTGGCTGCTTTTTATTATCTCTTTTATGACGAATATTAAGCCAAGTGCTCAAGAACAGTGATATGCTGAAAATACTCTTTATCACTCAATCAGTGAGGCTAATATGGAATGGCTTTTTAATCCGTGGGTAATTTCTTTTATTATTGTTGCTGTCATTGCCAGCAATATTGCCGCGCTCAAATATACCGCTTATATGAAAATTGGCATGCAGAAAAAGCACAAGTTATTTGACGATAAGCATCCTCTTAGTAAAAAAGAAGACTCTGTACCTCAAGATAAAGACGACAAAGCCTAGGCGAAAAGCCAATATCACAGACATAAAAAAAGCTACCAAATAGTAATGACTAATTGGCAGCTTTTTACATATTAATCAACAATTAAGCACGGCTTAAGTAATCAGCCACACCCACCCACTTATAACTAGTTAGCTCTTCTAAGCCCATTGGACCACGAGCATGTAGCTTCTGGGTTGATACTGCAACTTCCGCACCTAAACCAAATTGCGCACCATCAGTAAAGCGTGTTGACGCATTCACATAAACTGCCGCAGAGCCTGCCGCATTAACGAAACGCTCTGCTGCTTGTAAGTTGTTAGTTAGGATCGAATCTGAGTGGCTCGCATTGTGTTTACGCATATGGAAAATCGCCTCATCCACATTATTAACAACTTTAATGCCTAGCGTGTAGCTTAACCATTCAGTATCAAAGTCACCTTCCGCTACTTTACGCAGTGAAGATGCCTTACCTTCAAGTAGGTTGTAAGCCGTGTCATCGGCAACAAGCGTTACTTTTGCCTTATTCATACGCTCAACTAAACGAGATAAAAACGCTTCTGCTACTTTCTCATTCACTAGTAACGTATCTAACGCATTACATGCTGATGGACGTTGTACTTTTGCGTTCTCAACCACATCTAAAGAGCGTGTTAGATCAGCGCTATCATCAACATAAATATGGCTGATACCAAAACCACCGATGATCACAGGAATAGTGCTGTTCTCTTTACACATTTTATGTAAACCCGCACCACCACGAGGAATGATCATGTCCACGTACTGATCTAATTTAAGTAGCTGTGATACTAGCTCACGATCTGGCTGCTCAATGTATTGCACAGAAGATGCAGGTAGGCCTGCTTTTTCTAATGCAACTTGGATCACTTTTACCAATGCCATGTTTGAGTGAAAGGTTTCACGACCACCACGCAAAATACTAGCGTTACCCGTTTTCAAACATAGCGCAGCAATATCAATAGTTACATTTGGACGCGCTTCGTAAATAACGCCAACCACACCAAGTGGCACACGACGGCGGCTTAAACGCATACCATTTTCAAGTACACGGCTATCAAGCTCAGCACCGACAGGATCGTTTAGGTTAATCACATTACGCACATCATTAGCGATACCCGCTAAACGTGACTCATTTAGTAATAGACGATCAACTAATGCTTCAGACATGCCTGATTCAACAGCCGCATCAATATCTTGCTTGTTTGCCGCTAAAATAATGTCTTTATTACTTTCTAATTCATCCGCAATAATAGCTAATGCTTTGTTTTTAATCGCTGTAGCGGTTGTTGCTAACTCGAAAGCAGCTTGCTGTGCTGCTTGTCCCATTAATTCAAGATTCACAATAATTCCTCGTTATAATCCCTGTCGTGTAGCCAATGCTTATCTGTATTTATAGATACATGTCGTTTTAAATCACTACCATATCATCACGATGGATCGCCACGTGACCATATTCATAGCCTAATACTTGATGAATGTCTTGGCTGTGCTTACCTGCAATTTTTGCCATATCGACACTTGAGTAACGGCAAATACCACGTGCTAATAGGTTATTATCTTTATCAAAGATACGCACAACTTCACCACGCTCAAAGTCACCTTTTACCATGGTGATCCCTTTCGCAAGTAAACTACTGCCTCGTTGTTGCACAGCAGTGACAGCGCCGTCATCAATCACAATATCACCCGCTGGAGGAGGACCAGCCAAAATCCAACGTTTACGGCTTTCTAGTGGTGACTCCAATGGTAAGAAACGTGTACCTACAGATTTACCTTCCGCTAGTTCAATGATCACATCAGGGCGACGACCAGCAGCAATGATCACTTCAATACCCGCACGACGCGCAACATCTGCCGCTTGCAGCTTGGTTGCCATACCGCCAGTACCTAAACCGCCTACACTACCACCAGCTAGTTTACGTAATGTCTCATCAATCGTATGCACTTCACGGATCAATTCAGCATCAGGATTACTACGAGGATCTGCAGTAAATAAACCCGGTTGATCTGTCATTAATAACAGTTTATCTGCGCCACCTAAAATACCCACAAGTGCTGATAAGTTATCGTTATCACCGACTTTAATTTCAGTTGTCGCAACCGCATCGTTTTCATTCACAACAGGAACAATGCCGTTATCTAATAGTGCAACGATCATGTCACGAGCATTCAAGTAACGCTCACGGTCATTCAAATCAGCACGAGTTAACAACATTTGACCGATGTTGATCCCATAGATACCAAACAAGGTTTCCCATTCTTGGATCAAACGACCTTGACCAACAGCAGCAAGCAATTGCTTACTTGCCATTGTTTTGGGCAGTTCGGGGTAACCTAAATGCTCGCGGCCTGCCGCAATTGCGCCAGAAGTCACGATAATCACTTTATGTCCTTGGCGACGAAGCATCGCACATTGACGGACAAGCTCAACCATATGAGCACGATCTAACTTTAGCGTACCGCCAGTTAGAACGCTGGTGCCCAATTTAACAACAATTGTTTGTGATGCAGCAGATGCTGCAAGGTCTTGCTCTCGAGCATTGGTATTTTTGGTATCTGCCATGGGGATCAAACAAAATAAAAAGAAATAAAAAGTACTTTGTTTTATCAATACCGCTGACAAAGCACAAGAGAAAAACCGTTACGAAATAAATATAAATGGGCAAATATTTAATTAACACACTGAAACGCCCATAAATTACACAAAAATACATCAAGGCCAGTAAATTCCGTTGTCTCAAACAACAATTTGTAAAAAAAAGACACAAAAAAACCCATAAGCTATCTTATGGGTTTTATAAAATATCTAACTTTATTTATGCCAATTCGGTTAATTGAGTTTGCGTTAAATTAGAAGACGCTGAAAGTGTTAATTGGCACTCATCAACAATAAAAGGTGTTAACTTTTCGTGGAAATCGACCAAGGTTTTCATCACCGCATCTTTGTGTTTAGCGGGTAATTTGCCTTCGTTCCATTCACCACTAAGATCATAACGCCCAAAGTCATAGCTGTATTCAAAGCCGTTATCGGTCGCGGTTAATACCAACCACCAGCCCCAAAATTCACGCTCTTCAGGCTCTTTGTCTGCATTCACACAGCTCGCTAAACAATCAAAGAAAAAGTAACCTTCTTGTGATTTTTTTTCTCGTAAATAAGGTCCTAATGCAGTTAATTTTGTCATTAAACGCCCATGAGGCGGAAACAGAGTTGCCGTCGTCATTGCTAATCCATCCATAGTCAACTGCAGTTATGAGTAAGCGCATACTCAACAAAATAAACATGATCAATGATGACATTGCTTCATCATCATGATGTGCAACGAGATCATTATCATTATTTGTTATATTATGGTTGATGTTTGGTGAAATGCCAATGTAGGTATACGTATTTTTTAACAATATCAAAGCAGTATAAAAAAACGGAACAATACTTAAGGTATTATTCCGTCATCTTTATGACACTATGATTTCTTTACCAGCAATTAGGCGAGTTTCTCATCTAACCACTTCACAACTTCTATCATCGAACGATGATAGCCATCATGTAGTGGCTTTTCAGGTAAGGTTAGTGCTTTACCACCGTAACTTGAAAGCGCAATCAGCTGATTATCCATCTCAGGACACACCGGATCGTTTTTCAAACTGATCCCTAACATTGGCATATCAATACGTCGACGGCCTAAGATCCCCTGATTTTTCAAAGACCATGCAGGTAAGTGTGAAATAATACTCGCTTCAGATTGACCATTTTTGCCCATACGTGATGCTAAAACATCTAAGAACATACGCGGAATTTGCTCAATCAGCTTTGGCTGAGTCAACACACTATTAATCGCCCCACCTAAACTAATACATGTTTTTAAACGTGTAGGCTCCATAAAGCCCAAACGAATGGCTGCATTGCCGCCCATGCGAATACCCAGCATGGCAACTTTATGATGATCGACCCAAGGTACATCACGAATTTGTTGTAATAGTGCTTGGTGTAAACGGCTAGTATCTTCCGTTAAATTCCAACGATCACAATGGCCTACCGATGGCATATCAAGTGTCACCATGGCATAGCCTGCAGGGCCTAAATAATCTTCGTATAAACGCCATAAATCACACTGCAGAGTGTCTAAGCCACCACTGACAATAACAGTTGGTAATAATTTATCGGTACGTGGTAAATGAATGAAAGCTTCAAAGGTTTTGCCTTCATATTTTACGTTAATAGTACGCATATCATGCGGACGTAACTCAATCGCCTCACGGTAGCTTTGATTGGCTTGTAACTCTGCCTGATCTGCCAGTTGATCCCCTTTTATATAAGGGTAGGCAGCAATGCTGTAATGGGTACTGGCTTTTAATAACAACTCTGAGGCTTTTAATTTCTCGCCTTCATTTAGCAATAAACGAGCTTGTTTTTGGTAACTTGCACCCAGCTGTGACCATTCATAACTCCAGTTTCCCGGCTTATAACCAATCACGGTATCTAATAGGTTTTCATCTGTACGCTGCGCTGTTGAGCTCGCAATGCGTGCTAAAACCGCTTCAAGCTGAATAGGATCGACACCTTGCCAAATCCATTGAGGACGACGTAAAACACGGTACCAGCCAGCCTTACTCTCACCATCCAGCGCATTGTTCACTCGCCCACTGCGTACATGAGCAATTTTCACTAAACTCGATGTTTCTTTAGAGGTAGGTCTTGGGGCAAATAACTTTTCGGACAAATTTTCAGGGGATGGCTCAGACACGGCACTCTCCACGTAGTCTTTATAATGTGTAGTGATGATATACCCAAAATCACTTACGTATGTCGATTTAAAACAAAAAAAGACGCCTTATCGGCGTCTTAATAATCAATCTTAGTTTACCACCCTACAGCGATAAGCCTTGATAAAGAGAAATTGCTTATCGCTTAGCGATTGGATCAACAAACGTTACCGCCATATCCCATGGTTGCTCAATCCACGTATCTTGTGGAATATCTACAACGTAATCGTCAACTAAGTGCTTACCTGCAGGTTTTGCACATACGGTTACGAACTTACCACGTGGGTACATTTCACGGATTTTCTCTGCCGTACCGCCTGTATCAACTAAATCATCAACGATGATAAAGCCTTCACCATCACCTTCTGCTTTCTTGATCACACGCATGTCACGTTGATGATCATGATCGTAGCTTGAGATACATACCGTATCTACGTGACGAATACCTAGCTCACGCGCCAAAATAGCAGCAGGAACCAAACCGCCACGACTAACAGCAATGATACCTGTCCACTGATCCGCTGGAAGTAGCTTTTCAGCCAGCTGACGTGTATAGGTTTGCATGTTATCCCAAGTGATGATGAATTTATTACTCATAAACAAAGAACCTCTGGATCAACGATTCGAAAATCGCCATAAATTAGTAAAGCTTTATTAATCTAAAACTTAGAGAAAAATAATTTTCAAAAGGAACAGCGCTGAAATTACCCAAACACTGATATTTACGTCACGTCCCTTACCACTCATCGCTTTAACTGCAGCGTAAGTGATGAAACCAAGGCCAATACCTTCAGCAATTGAATAAGTTAATGGCATCAATAAACAAACCACAACAACTGGTGCTGCTTCTGTTAGATCACGCCAATCAATTGCCACAAGGCCTGACATCATAAGAATTGCTACGTAGAACAATGCACCTGCTGTTGCGTACGCTGGCACCATGCCAGCAAGCGGTGCAAAAAATAGTGCAAGGAGGAATAATACACCAACCGTTACCGCAGTAAGACCAGTACGTCCTCCGACTGCGACACCGGACACACTCTCGACATAAGAAGTGGTATTCGATGTACCCAATAGCGCACCAACTGACGTTGCAGTACTGTCTGCTAGTAGTGCGCGATTTAAACGAGGCAGCTTACCATCTTCGCCAATCAAGTTAGCTTTGGTCGCTACGCCGACTAATGTTCCTGCAGTATCAAATAAATCGACAAACAAGAAAGCAAACACAATTGAAATCAAACCAACTTCCATTGCACCTGCAAAATCTAATTGCATAAAGGTTGGAGCAATACTTGGTGGCATAGACATAATGCCGCCGTAGCTCACTTCACCAAACATAATACCTAATGCCGTTACCACTAAAATGGCAATCAACACAGCCGCTTTAAAACCACGATGCACTAACGCAATGGTTAAGAAGAAACCAAGCGCAGCCATTATTACAGGGAAGCTAGTTAAGTCGCCTACTTGTACTAACGTCGCTGGGTTATCAACCACAATGCCTGAGGTTTGTAGGGCAATAAACGCAAGAAATAAACCAATACCGGCTGAGATCCCAGTTCTTAACGCCAAGGGGATCGAGTTAATGATCCACTCTCGCACCTTTAATAGGCTCAGAGCGATAAAACATAAGCCCGATAAGAAAACTGCCGCTAATGCCACTTGCCATGTATAGCCCATACCTAACACCACAGTGTAGGTAAAGAAGGCATTTAGCCCCATACCTGGCGCTTGAGCCACAGGATAGTTTGCAAAAAAGCCCATCACGAAACAGCCAATCATTGCCGCTAAACAAGTTGCAACAAAAACGGCACCTTTATCCATTCCTGTATTGGCTAGCATAGTTGGGTTTACAAAAATGATGTAAGCCATCGTCAGGAAAGTGGTTAAGCCTGCAAGCAACTCAGTGCGCACATCAGTGCCGTGTTCCTTCAGTTTAAATAACTTCTCAAGCATGTTTCTCGGTTCCTTGGAGATAGACACGTTAGGTATTATGCAAAAATAGAAAACGTTTGCGTTCTCAATTTGAGCGCGATTATAAACATCAGATCTATCAATTTCCAGAAAATATCGAGTAAAAACACCGTTCTAAAGCGAATTAATTTTATTTGCTCCATTTGCCTTTTTGTAACAGGAAATTAGCAATATAAAATCAATGCATTAGCAACTATATTCCAAATAACAATAATTGTGGTTTTTTATATTTATAAGAATAAAACCAGCGAGATCGTTGAAAAATTCATCATAAATGAAGAAATGCAGTTACGAGTGGGAATAAAATAGCAGGTCATAAATAAAAAAACGCCACTTCAATACGAAGTGGCGGCGAATGTTGCAAATAACCGTTAACGATTATTTAGTATTCTCAAGTTAGGGGGTGAACAAACAGTTCAGTTAGCTAGTCAGCAACTAGATAACAAAATTCTTAGTAACCGAAGTAACTAGGGTAAGTAAAGTTACCTGTGTATACAGAACGGTTATTCCAAAAGTGTGTAATAGAATCAAATAATTTCATTTTTAAATCACCTTACAAATAAGTAATCCTAATTAAGCACATAATTATTATCTACTTAATCCTTGGATCGTATTGACCATCTAGGCCGCACTTATCTCGGTTCCTTGGAGGCGATATCTCGGGTTCATCCTGAACATGTACAGTCATTAATTCATCATCTCTCTGAGATTGTAGAAATCATAACCATTTCGTAATTTACTTTCAAGTTATTTTTTTAAGCTCGTCACACTTTTCGTAAAAAAACATTGTTAAATAAATTTTGATGTAATTTTTTTTCATTTTTAAAAGTAAACCATAGTTCCATAATCTAGATAAAACAAATAAATATCTAAAATAACTTACAGTGATGTATCTGTTGTGAGTGATCATTAAACATGATTCATACTTATGCATTATCGTATTTGCGGTTTAAGATTTTACTTTTTTCTCTACCTCCGCATTAGTCAGAATGATATGCTAAAAAAAATGCGATAGGTTTTATCGCTACATATTTATGTCATTTGGCGGCTAATAGCCTGACAAGTGTCACTAGCCCAATATTGTATAAAGGTAGGCTTCCGTGTCTGAAATCAGTCAACTATCACCTAAAGCCGTATGGCAATTTTTCGATCAAATCTGTTCTATCCCTCACCCATCTAAGCATGAAGAACAACTTGCACAATTCATTGTTGAATTTGCTAAAAAAGAAGGCTTAGACGTTCGTCGTGATGAAACAGGTAATGTGATCATTAAAAAACCTGCAACTGCAGGCATGGAAAACCGTAAAGGTGTGGTACTTCAAGCACACATCGATATGGTTCCACAGAAAAATGAAGAAACTGTACACGACTTCACTAAAGATCCTATCCAACCATACATCGACGGTGAGTGGGTAACGGCAAAAGGCACAACACTGGGTGCTGATAACGGTATGGGTATGGCAAGCTGTCTTGCTGTACTTGCAGCAAAAGACATTGAACATGGCCCATTAGAAGTGCTGCTAACCATTGATGAAGAAGCTGGCATGACGGGTGCTTTTGGCCTAAAAGAAGGTTGGTTAGAAGGTGATATCCTACTAAACACTGACTCTGAGCAAGAAGGCGAAGTATACATGGGCTGTGCTGGCGGCGTAGATGGTGCTATCACACTGGATATTACTCGTGAAGCGACACCAGCTGACCACCAAGCAGTAAAACTTGTATTAAAAGGCTTAAAAGGCGGTCACTCAGGTTGTGATATTCACACTGGTCGTGGCAACGCTAACAAATTACTGGCGCGCTTTTTAGCAGGTCACGCAGATGAGCTTGGCTTACGTATTAACAACTTTACAGGTGGTAGCCTACGTAACGCAATCCCACGTGAAGCATCTGTGATTGTTACTCTACCGGCAGCCAATGTTGATCAACTAAATAACTTATTCGCGCATTTCCAAACGCTATTAAGTGCTGAGCTTGGTCACGTAGAAACTGACATCAACCTATTTACTGAGTCCACTGAGCTACCAGCAGATGTGATGGTAATGGCAGATCAAGTACGTTTGATCAATGTACTTAACGTATGCCCTAACGGTGTGATCCGCATGAGTGATGACATTGAAGGTGTAGTTGAAACTTCACTAAACATGGGTGTTATCACAACTGAAAACGATAAAGTTATCGTTCTTTGCTTAGTGCGTTCATTAACGGATTCTGGTCGTAGTTATGTAGAAAGCATGCTGCAATCACTAGCGACATTAGCAGGTGCAGAATGTGCGTTCTCTGGTACTTACCCTGGCTGGAAACCAGATGCCGATTCTGAAATTATGCATGTGTTCCGTGATATGTACCAAGAGATGTACGGTAACAAGCCAAACATCATGGTGATCCACGCCGGTCTTGAGTGTGGTCTGTTTAAAGAACCATACCCTGAAATGGACATGCTTTCATTTGGCCCTACGATCAAATTCCCACACTCACCAGATGAGAAAGTGAAGATTGATACCGTACAAATGTTCTGGGATCAAATGATCGCTGTACTGAAAAACATTCCTGTTAAAAAGTAATGTAACCCAGCAACAACAACGGGCTTAACGCTAAAAGACGTTAAGCCCGTTTTTTATGTCATTGATTCTGGCAAAGACTAGAAACCAAAAGAAAGCTGCTGTGCTTTTAATCCTACTTCTAATCCAACGCTTAAACCTATTAAGCGAATTTCACGATTGTTTTGCCTCGTCATCGCTTCTTTAAGTAAATCCACAAACTGCGTTTTATCTAATTTGGGATAAATATGCTCAACGGTCGTTTGTTGAAAATCAGCAAACTTTAACTTCACCCCTTGTTTAGCAATATCAAGCTCAGGACGCACTTTACGTAATCGTTGCTCCAGCTCTGGGTATAACTGCTCTACCACTTGCCAGCATTGCTCATAGCTGGAAATATTTTGGCTAAAAGTACGCTCTACCCCAACCGATTTTCGTTGCCGTTCAACAATCACTTCACGCTCATCAATACCATGAGCACGTGACCACAGCGATTGTCCAAACTTCCCAAACTGTTGCAACAATAAGTGGCGATCGTAATTTTGCACATCACGCCCAACGAATAAGCCTTTCTCATGCAATTTTTGTATCGTCACTTTCCCAACACCGGGTATTTTTTCCAGCTTTAGATCTGCAACAAAATTATCAACCTCTTCAGGAGTAACCACGTATTGTCCGTTGGGCTTATTCAGATCAGAAGCCACTTTCGCAATGAACTTAACAGGGGCTACACCAGCCGATGCGGTAAGTTGTAACTCTTGCTCTATTGCTCGACGAATGTCTTGTGCAATAAGTGTCGCTGAGCCATGAAGCATTTCACAATCAGAGACATCTAAATACGCTTCATCAAGTGAGAGAGGTTCTATTTTATCGGTATAACGCTCAAAAATAGCGCGTATTTGCTGTGAAACCTCACGATATACCTGCATTCTTCCCGGAACTAAAGTCAAATGCGGACACAGCTTTAAGGCATGAGCAGTGGGCATGGCTGAATGAATTCCGTATTTACGCGCAAGGTAATTACAAGTACTCACGACCCCACGAGCAGAGCGACCACTGATCGCAATGGGAACATCACGCAAAGCAGGATCATCTCGCATCTCAACCGCCGCATAGAAGCAGTCCATATCGACGTGAATGATCTTCCTCTGTACCGCTTTTTGCTCTGCTACTTTCGCCACATTTACGCTCAAAACACACTGTTTATACATACAGCTATTATAGCGATGAATCACAATCGTTGGAAAACGAAAAATGGTGCATTATTTAAAATTCAATCTAGATGAAATATTTCGCTGCAAGATCACAAAATCGCAAGTCTGAGAAATATTTGATAATCAACTCATTACATCTAATGTTATATATATCAATATATTGTCTATCACTTTATGCGTACAGCTAGAAAAGGAGTTTATTTTGCAACATCAAGTACTTGTTGTAGAAGATAGCCGCGCATTTCGTCATTATCTTAAAGATCAATTACAACAGGCAGGCTTTAAAGCAGTGTTTGCCGAAAATTTAGCACAAGCTCACTCCCTGTTGGCCGATCCTGAACGTTATCTTTGCGCAGTGCTCGATTACTGCCTTCCTGATGCCCAAGATGGTGAAATTATTGATTTAGTATTAAGTCATAACATCAAATCAATCGTACTTACGGCACAATTCAATGATGAAATCCGAGAAAAGGTGCTTGCTAAAGGGGTATTAGATTACTTACTCAAAGACAGCGCAGCTTCTGTTGCCTATTTAGTCCCTTTACTACTGCGTTTAAAATCTAATCTGGATCATAAGGCATTAGTTGTAGATGACTCAGATATGGTGCGCAACCATGTCAGCAACTTATTAGAGAAGCAAAACCTAACCGTATACGAAGCCTCTGATGGCAACGAAGCATTACAGATCATTGAAGATAACCCAGATATTAGCTTAGTGATCACCGATAACGATATGCCGGAAAAAGATGGCATTACCATGACCCGTGAAATTCGTCGTGAGTACAGTCGAAATAAAATGGCGGTATTGGGTTTATCTGGCAGTAACGACAGCACCATGACAGCCCAATTTTTGAAAGCGGGTGCTAATGACTTTTTATACAAACCTTTCAATCAAGAAGAATTTAACTGTCGTATCCACCATATTCTTAATATGAAAGATACTTCCGATAAACTCTATCGTATGGCTAACCAAGACGCATTAACTGGGCTTTGGAATCGTCGCTATTTCTTCACTCACAGCTGTTGCCAATCGGAAACACAACAACGCAATATCGCCATGATTGATATCGACTTCTTTAAAAAAGTGAATGATACCTATGGTCATGATGGCGGTGATGCGGTACTCATTACCGTGAGTAAAATCATTGATGCACACTTCCCTGAAGCCATTGTGGCGCGCTTTGGTGGTGAAGAGTTTTGTATTAAACATTGCGGTAATTACCAAACCTTTATTGCTACGCTAGAGCTAGTACGTCAACGTATTGAATCTATCACTATTCCATACCTTGAACAGAATATTGAAGTCACGATTAGCATAGGCGCAACCACAGGATTGGAAGACATCGATGAATTACTCAAAGTCGCTGATGATAATCTTTATAGCGCCAAACAAAATGGTCGTAACCAATTGGTTAAATAGCAAAAAGCCTGAGTCAAACTCAGGCTTTTATTATTTACTCATCTACGCATAATAATGATTAGATGATTTGATTTTTCTTCCACTCAGCTTGACGAGCAGCACGAGCTTCACGCTTTTTACGCGCATCACACGGCTCAGGGCAATCACATTCTTTCGCGATACCAATACCGTCTAAACCACCACAACTACCGCTTACGGTTTTACGTTGAAAGATATAACCAACAGCCATTGCAACAATGACCAAAAGAAATACAGCAAATGTTGTTAAGTAAACAACCATGATCACCTCATTTATTTTTTAACGACGTATTGCTCAAACGTATCTGACTTAAATTCAACAAAGCCATCTTTGGTCTTTACAATCAACATGACAGGTAACTTTTCTTTATTCGCTAATGCTAACGACTCTTCTTCTCCCATAACAGAGAAAGTGGTTGCATAAGCATCTGCCGTCATGCAAGACGGCGCGATCACAGTAACAGACACCACATGGTTTGCAATCGGTTTGCCTGTTTGTGGGTTGATCAAGTGAGAATAACGCACCCCATCTTCTTCAAAGTAATTACGGTAATCACCCGATGTCGCAATAGCCATATCACCCGCTTGGATAATATCTTGTACTGCGCGTTCATTAGCAATCGGTTTTTCAATTGCGATACGCCAAGGCACATCAGAACGGTTCTTACCTTGCAGACGAACCTCACCACCCACATCAACCATGAAGTCTTTCACATGCAGATCATCTTTTAAGTAATCTGCCACCACATCGACACCATAGCCTTTGGCAATCGAAGACAGATCCACATACAAACCTGGTAGATCTTTTACTAACTTATTACCATCAATAACACTTAAATGTTGATAGCCGATCTCAGCTTTACGCGTTGCGATCTCTTGATCTGTTGGCGTTGATTCAGGACGAGCTTCTGGGCCAAAACTCCATAAGTTCACTAATGGACCTACTGTTACATCATAAGCGCCATTACTTAGCTTAGAAATACGTAGAGCTTCACTGATCACTTTTGCTGTTGCCGCAGAAACCTCAAAAGGTTGTGTAGATTGTAACTGGTTAAATTGGCTTAATTCTGAATCAGGGCGATAAGTCGACATTTGATCATTAACAAGCTCTAAACGCTTATCAATTTCTTTTTTGATCGTTTCAGGACTAGGCAACCCATCTTGCTTAATGAGTTTTACTGAATAGTAAGTCCCCATTGTTTGTCCATTAATATCAATCTGCTGACGACTGTCACCACAGCCCGTCAACAGCATTATCGTTGATAACATCAACGCACCGCACAGCAGGAAACGCTTCACTTCATACTCCATCGTTCATGTTGTTCTTTAGTCTGAGTACTTATCAATCGACTTATTGATAAGTAACCACAATAAAAAACAGGTTTTAAAAGGGTTAGTAAGAAAAAAGGCTGACCATTCACTGGCCAGCCAATTTTATTGTGATCGAAGGGCTATGTATTAGCCACCGAAATCATCTAGTAGGATGTTTTCGTCTTCTACACCAAGATCTTTCAGCATGCTGATAACAGCGGCGTTCATCATTGGTGGACCACACATGTAGTATTCACAGTCTTCAGGTGCTTCGTGATCACGTAAGTAGTTTTCGTAAAGCACGTTATGGATGAAGCCAGTGTAACCATCCCAATTATCTTCAGGTTGTGGATCAGACAGTGCACAGTGCCATACGAAGTTATCGTTTTCAGCAGCAAGCATATCGAAATCTTCAACGTAGAACATTTCACGCTTAGAACGTGCACCGTACCAGTAAGACATCTTACGCTTAGAGTGCAGACGCTTAAGTTGGTCGAAGATATGAGAACGCATTGGCGCCATACCTGCACCACCACCTACGAATACCATTTCTGCATCAGTGTCTTTCGCGAAGAACTCACCGAATGGACCAGAGATAGTACACTTGTCACCTTCTTTCAGTGACCAGATGAATGATGACATTTGACCTGGTGGTACGTCTGGATTATTAGGCGGCGGCGTAGCGATACGCACGTTTAGCATAATAATACCGAACTCTTCAGGGTAGTTAGCCATTGAGTAAGCACGGATGATATCTTCATCAACCTTAGACTCGTAACGGAATAGGTTAAACTTATCCCAGTCTTCACGGTACTCTTCTGGAACATCAAAGTCAGAGTACTTAATGTGGTGAGCAGGTGCTTCAATCTGGATGTAACCACCAGCACGGAAAGGTACTGATTCGCCATCTGGAATTTGTAGCTTAAGCTCTTTGATGAAGGTTGCTTTGTTATCGTTAGAGATAACAGTACATTCCCACTTCTTCACACCAAAGATTTCTTCAGGTAGTTCGATGTCCATATCAGACTTCACGTTAACCTGACACGCAAGACGCTCGCCTTCACGTGCTTCACCTTTAGTGATGTGATCTAATTCTGTTGGCAGAATATCGCCGCCGCCAGATTTAACTTTTACACGACACTGACCACAAGAGCCACCGCCACCACATGCAGATGATACAAAGATACCGTTACCCGCTAGAGCACCTAGTAGTTTGCCGCCTGCACCAGTTTTGATCGCTTTTTCTGGATCGCCGTTTACTGAGATAGTGATGTCACCTGTTGGTACTAGCTTAGATTTAGCAAATAGAATTACTAAAACTAGAGCCAGGATAATCAAGGTGAACATGACTACGCCAAGAAGAATAATATCCATTGATATTCCTTACTTATCCTGATTACAGCTGTACGCCAGAGAAAGACATGAAGCCTAACGCCATCAGACCAACTGTGATGAAGGTAATACCTAGACCACGTAGACCTGCAGGTACATCTGAATATTTCATCTTTTCACGGATACCCGCAAGTGCAACGATTGCTAACATCCAACCTGTACCAGAGCCGAAGCCGTACACGATTGATTCAACAAAGTTGTAGTCACGCTGTACCATGAACGATACACCACCGAAGATTGCACAGTTAACTGTGATCAACGGTAGGAAAATACCTAGTGCGTTATATAGAGGCGGGAAGAAGCGATCCAGAATCATTTCTAGGATCTGTACTAACGCCGCGATAACACCGATGAAAGTAATGAAGTTCAGGAAGCTAAGGTCAACACCTTGAACTAGTGCACCATCTTTCAATAAGTATGTGTAAACAAGGTTGTTTACAGGTACTGCGATCGTAAGTACTACGATTACCGCAACACCAAGACCAAAAGAGGTCTTAACTTTCTTAGATACCGCAAGGAATGTACACATACCTAAGAAGAAAGATAACGCCATGTTCTCGATAAAAATCGAACGAACTAATAGGCTAAGATAATGTTCCATGTTCCCCTTACTCCTTCGCTTCTACTTGTTCTGGACGGAAAGTACGAATAATCCAGATCATGAAACCGATTAGGAAGAAAGCAGACGGCGCTAACAGCATTAGACCGTTAGGCTGGTACCAACCACCGTCAGAAACAAGTGGTAGAACCTGCATACCGAATAGCTTGCCAGAACCTAATAGTTCACGGAAGAAAGCTACTGTGATCAGTACGAAACCATAGCCAAGACCGTTACCAATACCGTCAATGAATGATGGTAGTGGCGCAGACTTCATTGCGTATGCTTCTGCACGACCCATTACGATACAGTTAGTAATGATAAGACCAACGAATACAGATAGCTGCTTAGAGATATCGTATAGGTACGCTTTTAGTACCTGGTCTACCACGATTACTAGTGATGCGATGATTGCCATCTGAGCAATGATACGCACGCTGTTCGGGATTTGATTACGTACAAGTGAAACGAATAAGTTAGAGAATGCAGTTACCGCAGTTACTGCGATTGTCATAACAAACGCTGTTTCTAGTTTTGTTGTTACCGCTAGCGCCGAACATACACCAAGGATCTGAAGGGCGATTGGGTTATTACTGATAAAAGGTCCAAATAGGATCTTTTTCATTTCTTTAGCATCAGCCATTATTCAGATCTCCTGCACGTAGCTTAGCAAGGTAAGGACCGAAGCCTTGAGCACCAAACCAGAAATCGAAGGTGTGCTGTACACCGTTACTTGTTAGTGTCGCACCTGATAGACCGTCAACATCGTGTTCGCTACCTGCTGGTGCGCCACCTTTAACAATCTTGATTGCAGGCTTGAAGTTCATGTCGTACAACTTCTTACCAACGAACTGCTCACGCCATGTTGGGTTTTCAACTTCACCACCCAATCCCGGAGTTTCTGCTTGATCGTAGTAAGTGATACCGTCAACAGTGTTACCGTCCATGCCAACAGCTACGAAAGCGTACATCATTGACCATAGACCGTTACCGTGGATAGGTAGGATCACTTTTGTTGTTTGACCAGCTGCATCTTTAACAAGGTATACAGTTGCCACGTTTGCACGACGAATGATCTTCGCTAAATCTTCGCTAGCTGGAAGCTTAGTCGATTCTTTAGGATCTTTCGCTGCTGCACGTTGGTTGTATTGTGCTGCTGTTTGACCATCAACTTCAGAAACGTATGCACCGGTTTCAATATTTACAAGCTTAGGCTCGATGAATTTACCGTACGTTTCTTTTACGTTTGTTGTTGGTGTTAGTAGTCCTGCAACAGAAAGAATGTTGCGCTGTACGTCTAGTACCGCATTTTCTTGCTGCTTAGAACGTAGTGAAACAGCCGCCACAGATACGATTATTGAACACACTAAGCTCAATACAACAACAAAAAGCAGCGTTCTTTTAATGCTATCTTTATTACTTGCCATGGCGAGCCAGTCTCCGCTTGATGTTGCCTTGAACAACTAGGTTGTCAAATAGAGGTGCAAATAAGTTAGCGAATAGGATCGCTAGCATCATGCCTTCTGGGTATGCAGGGTTAACTACACGCACCATTACAGCCATTGCACCAATCAATGCGCCATACCACCATTTTGCTTTGTTGGTAAACGCTGCAGATACTGGGTCTGTTGCCATGAACATCATACCGAATGCAAAACCACCTAGAACTAGGTGCCACTGCCAAGGCATGCTGAACATTGGGTTAGTATCAGAACCGATGATGTTAAATAGTGTTGCTGCTGCAATCATACCGATCATAGTACCGGCAATGATACGCCATGAAGCAATACCCATAATAACGATGAATGCACCACCGATAAGGATAGCTAGAGTAGAAACTTCACCAATAGAACCTGGGATGTGACCGATGAATGCGTCCATCCAAGTGATGTTTTGACCAGTGATAGTGTTAACAACGCCTGCTTGACCACCTTGAGCCCACTGACTTAGCGGAGTCGCACCAGAGAAACCATCCGCCGCAGTCCATACTAGATCACCAGAGATCTGAGCTGGGTATGCGAAGAATAGGAACGCACGACCTGCAAGTGCAGGGTTAAGGAAGTTACGACCTGTACCACCAAAAATTTCTTTTGCGACTACAACACCAAAGGTAATACCTAGTGCCGCTTGCCAAAGTGGTAGTGTAGGTGGAACGATCAATGCGAAAAGAATAGAAGTTACAAAGAAACCTTCGTTAACTTCGTGCTTACGCACCATACAGAACAACACTTCCCAGAAACCACCCACAGCAAATACAACTGCGTAGATAGGTAGGAAATACGTTGCACCAAGCAGCATCTTACTGCCCCAACCAGCGTCAACTGATAGGGTACCGCCTAGCATTTGGGTAAACCAGTAATGCCAATCAGCAGCAATGATTGCAGCTAGCTTATCGCCAGTGTAAAGGTGGTTAAGACCAGCAATCGCTTGGTCACCCACGTTGTACATACCCCAGAACATTGCTGGGAAGACCGCAAGCCATACCATGATCATTAGGCGCTTAAGGTCGATACTGTCACGAACGTGCGCAGAAGTACGCGTTACTTGACCTGGTGTGTACATGATTGTTGCGAATGCTTCGTATAGTGCAAACCAACGCTCATGCTTACCACCTGGTTCAAAGTGGTGTTCGATATCTTCGAGGAAATTCTTGAGACCCATGAATTACCCTTCCTTCTCAATTTTGTCCAAGCACTCACGTAGCAGTGGACCAAACTCATACTTACCAGGGCAAACAAATGTACATAGTGCTAGATCTTCTTCATCTAGTTCTAATGCACCAAGTTGTTGTGCGCTGTCTGAATCACCAGCACATAGATCACGAAGTAGCAATGTTGGTTCGATGTCTAGCGGCATTACTTTTTCGTAACTACCAATTGGCACCATTGAACGCTCAGAACCATTCGTTGTTGTTGTCATGTTGAACAACTGACCAGGGAAGAACTGGCTTAAGAATGTACGAGTTACAGAAAACTTGTTCTTACCAGGTGCAATCCAGCCCATGAATTCTTTTTCATAGCCTTCACGCAGTGCTGATACTTGTAGGTGGTAGCGACCTAGGTAAGCATGTGGACCATCAGCTTTCACGCCGTTAAGCACTGAACCTGAAAGTACACGTAGTTGACCAGGCATCATTTCTGAATCAGTTAGTTGCTCAACAGAAGCACCTAGGCGAGTACGCACTAGACGAGGTTTGTTGACAACTGGACCCGCAAGAGAAACAACGCGATCTGTGAATAGCTCACCAGTTAGGAACAACTTACCGAACGCAATAACGTCTTGGTAGTTGATGCTCCAAGCAATGTGGTTTGCATCTGCACCGTAAAGCATGTGAATGTGCGTACCAGCAAGACCCGCTGGGTGCGGACCGTTAAATACGTGCTCTTCAACATTTGCTTCAGATGAACGAGGAAGGCTAGCACCAGATTTACAAACGTAAACTTTACCGCTTGTTAGACGAGATAGGATCGTCAAACCAGCAATGAAAGCGTCGCTTTGCTCATTGATGATAACTTCTGGATTCGCAGCCAATGGATTTGTATCCATTGCAGTCACAAAAATAGCTTGAGACTCAGAACCTACTGCTGGAACCTTGCTAAATGGACGAGTGCGAAGCGCAGTCCATAGACCAGATTCAACTAACTGATCAACAACTACAGCGCGATCAAGTTGAGCAAGTTGAGCTGACTCATACTTATTAAATGTGATTTGCTCGTCGCCTTCTACATCAATTACTACAGATTGCAGAACACGTTTAGCACCACGGTTGATTTCCACTACCTTGCCGCTAGCTGGAGCAGTGAATTTCACGCCTGGATTCTTCTTATCTTCAAAAAGAACCTGACCTTTTTTCACTACATCCCCTACGCGAGTATGCATTGTAGGACGCATACCAACATATTCTTCGCCAAGCAAGGCGACTTTAGAGATGGCATTGCCATCATGTATCGCCTGGGTAGGAGTCCCTGCAATTGGGATATCCAAACCCTTTTTTATTGTAATCATACGCACTTGCACTACATTAAAGGGAAAAAGAATTTTCTATTGCGCAATCTAAGACACGACTTTCCATGATTCGAAATCGGTCTACAGGTAAGACCTCACCTGTAAAGCACCAATACCGCAACATCTAGTTAACTACCGCACCACAAATATTGTGGTGAGTAATTTTTTCAAGGCGGCGATTCTACCATTATTCCAGTCGTTTTTTCTATGCTAATCCGCGCGATTCCGACTGAAAACCAAGCAACAATTGAAGCGCAATAGTTTCATAACTCAATAAATTTGACCAAGCGCACATTTCTTAAAAATAACGCAGCTTACTATTGCATTTATTTTTGATGCTTTTTTTAACAAAATCGCTATTAAATCAAGCTCAAATTAACCAATATCAAACATAAAAATAACAAATAAACATTTATTTCGTGAATATTGATGAACACTTCAAAGTATTAAACGAATGATGGACTTTTAACGGATCATGCTAAATTCAAAATAAAATGCTGGGCGCTATAGTAAACAGAGATAATAAAAAAGGCCGTTATAAAAACGACCTTTTATTCATAATGTTATGAGCTAATTACCCAATTTGTGAGCCACCTCGACAAGATGGCGACGCTGGTGCTGTCATCGATTCTGCCCATTCAGCTTCGGTATAAGTATGAATCGCTAACGCATGAATATGGTTTGCCAATTCATCAGCAAGTACACTATTGATTGAACGATGCCTTGCAATCAAACGTTGATCATTAAATTGCTCACTCACCACAACTACTTTGAAGTGACTCTCTGAGCCCGGTGGAACATTATGCATATAGCTTTCATTTAACACCTCTAAGTGCTTAGGTGAAAACGCTTCATTAAGCTTATGTTCAATACGTTGTTGGATCATGATAAACCTCCGTTAGCAATATCACGGTATTGCTAAATCTTTCTCTACTTTATTCTTATTTTGATGTCGTATTTCCTTTGCACTCGCGTGGTGTTCTGCGAAAATAGCCGACTATTTCGTAAACATACCTGAAAGTTATCCGCAATGAAACCAGAGCTAACCTTACATCAACGCACCTTAACGCTAAAACGCTTTCCAGTAAGGAAAAATGAAACTCTGCAAGCATGGGACGCCGCAGATGAGTATCTGATCAATCACTGCCAAGAGATGGAGCTCGATCCTGAACGCCCAATTCTAATCATGAACGATAGCTTTGGCGCGCTCGGTTGTTGGTTTGCTAATCAAGCACCGGTGACTAGCGTGACAGACTCTTTTATTGCTAAACAAGCCTGCCAAGAGAACTTAGAGCGTAATCAACTACCACCGATTTCAATCATTGATTGTCTGGCGGATTTACCGCAAAACCCACAGTTAATATTACTAAAACAGCCTAAAAATAATCGCTTATTAAGTTGGCAATTACAGCAACTTTGTCATTTACTTCCTGCTGATTGCATGGTGATTGCCGCTGGTAAAGTGAAAGAGATTCATACATCGACGTTAAAACTATTTGAAAAATTTTTAGGTGAAACCAAAACGTCATTAGCAGTAAAAAAAGCCCGTTTGATCTTTTGTAAGGTGAATCCAAACTTAGCTAAGCCCCTCCCCCATCCAGTAAAGTGGGATGTGCCAGAGCATAAGTTAACAATCACTAACCATGCGAATGTCTTTTCTAGTGACAGTTTAGATATTGGTGGTCGCTTACTATTGGATTTCATTCCACAAGATACAAAATACAAAGACATTATCGATCTTGGCTGTGGTAATGGTGTGATTGGTATTAAAGTCGCTCAACTCAATCCACAAGCAAGCGTCACCTGTGTTGATGAGAGCTTTATGGCTGCGGCATCATGTCGAGAAAATGCCAACATTAACCTAGAAAATCCACAACAGTTAGCTGTAGTTAACGATAACTGTTTAGATAGTTTTGAGCCTGATAGTGCTGATTTGGTGCTTTGTAATCCCCCATTCCACCAGCAAAATACCGTAACAGATCATATTGCTTGGCAAATGTTTTGTGATGCGCAACGTACCTTACGTAAAGGTGGTGAGATGATTGTGATTGGTAATCGCCAATTGGGCTACCATGAAAAATTGAAGCGTGTATTTAGCAATGTAAAACTAATTGGTCAAAACAATAAGTTTGTCGTATTACAATCAACAAAATAATCTAACGTCATTATGACGCGAATTAATTGCTTGTGATGTTTAATAACATCCGATTTTTTCGTTTATATTTATACAACTAGCGCAAAGGAAATGGAGAGCATGAAAAAATACATCGTGATTGCAACTGCTTTATTAGTGAGTGCGTGTGCAAGTAACCCTGTACAACCACCATTAGCTCTAACACTTACACCAGTGATTGCATCACAAGCTGCTGCTAATCACCTAAGCGTACAGATGTCGAGTAAAGACTCACGAAGCCAGCAATATATTGGTGTAGTCGATAGCGGCGCAAAGAATGTTGAAGAGTTCCAGCCTGCTGAGAACATTGCAGCAACATTCCAGAATGCTTTAACAAAGCAACTGGCGAGTGAAGGGATCAAAGTAACACCTTCTGCGTCATCAAACATTGCTATTAATATTGAAAAAGCGCTAGTTAACGTAAAACAAGGCCTTGTTAAGTACGACATGAATAGTGAACTACAAATTGCGCTTGTGGTTACTACACCAAAAGGCACATTTAGTAAGCAATATTCAGCACGTTCAACTAAACAAGAACCATTGAAAGTGAAACGTGAAGACATTGCGCAAAGCTTAGAAAAAATGATGAATTCAGTGCTAAATGAAATCGCCAATGATGGCGAATTACGTCAATATTTAACGGAGAATCTTTAATGCCACGTTTTTTACTCGCACTATGTTTACTGATTGCATTGCCTGTAAGTGCTGCTACTAAAGTTTTAGTAACAACTAACTTAGGCGATTTCACTATTCAGTTAAATGATGAAAAAGCGCCAATCACTAGCAAAAACTTCTTACGTTATGTAGAAGAAGGCAGTTACAACGGTACGATCTTCCATCGTGTGATCCCTGGCTTTATGGCACAAGGCGGTGGCTTTGATAAAGACATGAAGAAACGTCCAACCCATGCTCCAATTAAAAATGAAGCAACTAACGGCCTGAAAAATGATACAGCAACGATTGCCATGGCACGTACGCAAGATCCTAACTCAGCAACGAACCAATTCTTTATTAACTACAAAGATAACAGCTTCTTAAATGCTGCTGGTAACAATCCTGGTTACGCTGTTTTCGGTAAAGTGATCAACGGTTTTAATGTTGTAGAAGACATGGCAAAAATTCCAACAGGCTCTAGCCCTGCAACAGGTATGCAAGACGTACCGCAAAAGCCAATCATTATTGAATCGATGAAAATCGTTAAATAATAAATAATGCCACCTATGCCCACATTCATAGGTGGCGTTTCCGCACAGCTCACTTTCCACAAAAACTTTCTTATCCTAAAGTCTTGGTCTATTCATTAGACCCAAGTACTGCTGAATTAACTTCATAACTTGGTGTCGAATTAACACTGAACCAATGCGAACTTAGTTTATTACTGCTAAGATCTCGTTTATAAAGAAAAAATAACAGTTTCACTATTGGCAAGTATCTGCAATGGATGCTTGTGCTATGAGGAAAATATGGATAAAGCCATACAACAGGATAATACCACCGGCTGGCGTGTGTATTTAAATCCCAAAGCTCTGATCATGTTCGCGCTCGGGTTCTCATCCGGCTTACCTATTCTACTGGTGTTCGGAACGCTTTCTTTTTGGTTGCGCGAAGCTGATGTCAGCCGTACCAGTATTGGCTTTTTTAGTTGGGTGGCACTAGCTTATGGTTTTAAGTGGGCATGGTCACCATTAGTAGACCGTTTTCCACTGCCGATTTTTTCCAAACTTTTTGGTCGCCGCCGAGGCTGGATGTTGTTTTCACAGCTGATCATCATCTTATCACTGTGCGGAATGGCAACCAGTAACCCACAAACGGATCTCATACAATTCGCCCTCTTTGCTATCGTTGTCGCGTTTGCTTCTGCAACTCAAGATATTGTTATTGATGCATTTCGTATTGAATTAGCTACTGTGCGTTTACAGGCAGCACTTTCTGCGACCTATATGGCAGGTTATCGCTTAGCAATGATCATGGCAGGTGCAGGTGCGCTCGCATTTGCAGCATGGTTTGGCTCAGACAGTGGCTATGATCCATCAGGTTGGAAAGCGGCTTACTTTATCATGGCAGGGATGATGCTGATTGGTGTGATTACTACGCTATTGGTTAAAGAGCCAAATATTGATAGTTCATCTATTGAAAAGATCGAAGATGAATACCAGCAAAAACTTGAGCAAAAAGGCTTAGGTAAGCGTCAGGCTAAATTAGGTGCATGGTTCTATACAGCTGTGATCATGCCATTCCAAGACTTTTTCCAACGCTATGGCAAGAATGCCCTGCTGATCTTATTGCTGATAAGCTGTTACCGTATTTCCGATGTGGTTATGGGCGTGATGTCGAATGCATTCTATGTTGATATGGGCTTTACCAAGAGTGAAGTTGCATCAATATCAAAAGTGTTTGGTGTGATCATGACGTTAGTAGGTGCAGGCTTAGGCGGTATCTTGGTGAGTAAATTTGGTACATTGCGCATTCTTGCACTAGGTGCATTATTGTCTGCGATCACTAACCTATTGTTTATGATCTTCACCTACATTGGTAACAATATCGAAATGCTAACTTTAGTCATTTCAGCTGATAATTTAGGTGCAGGTATTGCAACAGCCGCCTTCATTACCTTTATGTCTAGCTTAACCAATGTGGCATTCTCTGCAACTCAGTACGCGTTATTCAGTTCGATCATGTTGCTATTCCCAAAATTCATTGCCGGCTTCTCTGGCATGTATGTTGACCATTTTGGCTATAACATATTTTTCTTAACTACGGCACTGATCGGTATTCCTGTACTGATTTTAATCCGCCTAGTTGCGAAAAATTCAGCGCTAACATCAGCTGAATCTCCTACCGCTATCGAAGAACAATAATCCTCTCGCACTTTAGGTAAGATTTTTGTTGAAAGCAGGGATCTTACCTCTACATCTTTTATGCAAATTGCATATTTTTGCTATCAAAAAAATTTCCTCAGAACATCAACCTCATAAAAAGTTCACTAAATGCGTAAAAAAAGCGCACAAAGATCACACTTATTTTGTAAATGTAATAGATTTCAGACGATCAAGATCACAAAAAGCAAAGGATTGCGCAAACGTTACATTCCCAAGTGAGAGATTAAGCAATAGAATTAGAAGCACAAAAACGGGGGCGGCCAAAATTCCCGAACTATAGACCACCATAGCGAGATAAAAACATGCGCAAATCATTAGTAGCACTGAGCGTTTTAGCAGCAACAGCTCTACCATCACTAGCAAATGCAGCTGACTACTCTGATGACATCCACAAGAACGATTACAAGTGGATGCAATTCAATTTAATGTACGCTGTTAATGAGCTGCCAGGTGAATCTGATCATGATTACCTAGAAATGGAATTTGGCGGTCGTTCAGGCATTTTTGATTTATACGGCTACGTTGATGTTTTCAACCTTACTAACAGTAAGAGCAGTGACAAAAACGGCGCTGAAAAAATGTTCATGAAATTTGCACCTCGTTTATCACTAGATGCAATGACTGGTACTGATTTATCTTTTGGCCCTGTACAAGAACTGTACATCGCTACACTTTTTGAGTACTCAGGCAACGCAGGTTACACAAAAGCGGTAACAGATAAAGATGGCAATATTGTTTCTTATGAAGGCCAAGGTGTTAACAACGCTAAAATTGGTCTTGGTTCAGACATCATGGTGCCGTGGTTAGGTAAAATTGGCTTCAACGTTTACTCTTTCTACGACATGAATGCTAAAGACTGGAACGGTTACCAAGTTTCAACAAACTGGTTCAAACCTTTCTACACATTTGCAAACGGTAGCTTCCTATCTTACCAAGGTTACATCGACTACCAATTTGGTATGGATAAGAAAGTTGCAGGCCTAAATACATCAAACGGTGGTGCAATGTTTAACGGCCTATACTGGCACTCAGATCACTACGCAATTGGTTACGGCCTAAAAGCATACAAAGATGTATACGGCCTAAAAGATGGTGGTTTTGCAGGCAAGACATCTGGTGTTGCTCACTACTTCAGCCTTTCTTACAAGTTCTAATATTTCTTGTAAATGGCTTAAAAGGCGCTTTTATAGCGCCTTTTTTGATCCTGTGATTTACCAATGATGTTAGTATCTTACGCAAGATAGCGAAGAATGGATGTAAACGTGAAGATCACAGTATTAGGTGCCGGAGCCATTGGTTCTCTTTGGGCTGTTGCATTAAAGCAGCAACAACATGATGTCCAAGTTTGGACACGCTCTTCTAACCCTGAATATTCGGTTAATTACCAAGCCCTAAATGATAATCCACAACCCTTTCTCTTTACTGCTAATAGCATTGAACACCTCTCTCAAAGTGACTTACTGCTTGTTACCGTTAAATCATTTCAAGTGGAAATGGCATTAGCACCAATCATTAACTATATCCCAGCTTCTTGTATTATCGTGATCATGCACAATGGCATTGGTAGCCAAGAAATCATTAAGCAACGGTTACCTACCCACGATATTTTGTACGCTACAACCTCACAAGCAGCGCTCAAATCAGAGGAACTCTTAAGGCATACTGGTAATGGACAAACCTTTATCGGTGCAATGCAAACAAATACGCCTCGAGATTTTTCAACCATAGCAGATCTACTAGATCAAGTTTTAACACCTTGCAGATGGCACACCGACATCATGCAGCCTTTGTGGCAAAAGCTGGCGATTAACTGTGCTATCAATCCATTAACAGCAATCAACCAATGTCCTAATGGTGAATTGGCACAAGCGCAATATCAAAGCCAGTTAAAGCAGATTTGTAATGAAGTGGCACTGGTAATGACGGCTGAAGGCTATCAAACCACGGCGCAAACGCTTTACGATCAAGCATTAATGGTTATTCGCGCAACAGCTAACAACTATTCTTCTATGAACCGTGATGTTTTTTATCAGCGTCAAACCGAAATAGACTATATTACGGGCTATCTTATTCGCCGAGCGAAACAATACGATATTGCTATACCTGCCAACCAGCAGTTATGGCAACGCATCAAATCAATGGAGTCCTCATATCATGCATGAGCAAACAAAAGTGCTTCCTCGTGTGGCTGTGTGCCTTGCCCCTGGCAGTGAAGAAATGGAAGCTATCAATACCATTGCGATTCTAAAACGCGCTGGTTTTGAAGTCGTCGTTGCAAGTAGCGCTGAAGATGGCGCGCTGATTATAGATGGCTCACGAGGGATCAAACTGGTTGCTGATACCCCATTAATCGCCATTGCTGATGAGCAGTTTGACTGTGTGGTATTACCGGGTGGATTAAAAGGCGCTGAGCATTTTCGTGATAGCCCACTGGTCATTGAGTTTGTCAAACAGCACCATTATGACGGTAAATTAATTGCGGCAATTTGTGCCACACCCGCAGTTATGTTTATTCCTAATGAGTTATTTTCTCAATCGTTAATGACCTGCCACCCGGCTTTCCAAAGTCAAATTCCAGAAAAGCAATTGCGTGTAAAACGTGTCGTTTACGATAAAAATACCCGTTTACTCACCAGCCAAGGACCGGGTACAGCGCAAGAGTTTGCGTTAGAGATCGTGACTCAATTAAAAAATAAAGCTAAAGCCGCTGAAGTTGCCGAACCTATGGTGGTATGGCCGAACATGCATTATGACGTGTTGCCTCGCACTTAATATTAATAGCTTAAACGGTTAGAAAACAAAAAGCCTCGCAACATTTGCGAGGCTTTGTTTTATCTTTTAAATACAAGCATTCAGATTATAGAGGACGGTAAACTTTTACGTTCTCAAAACCATTTTCTTTTAAGTAAAGCGCTTGTAGACGGCTCATCACGCCACGATCACAGTACAATAGGTAAGTCTTATCTTGTGGTAAGTCACCGAACTGTGTTGCTAGCTTGTAGAACGGTAAGTGTTTTACTTCAATACCTTCAAGCTCTAGTGGGCTTTCGTCTTCTTCGTCAGGGCTACGAATATCAAGTACGATAGCATCGCCAGCCACTTGATCAACTAACTCAACCTCAGGCGCTTGCTCTTGGCTTTGCTTTTCGATGTCACGAATATCCATCACACGTGCCTCGTCAACAACACGATCAAGAATAGCGAAATCAAACTTATCTTCTTCCGCTTCTAACTTCGCTTTCACTGCTTTTACTGTTGGGCTCTTAGAGATCACACCACAGAACTCTGGCATCGTCTTGGCAAAATCTTCAGTACCAATTTCACGCGCTAGGTTGATGATATCTTCTTTATCCCAGTTAATAAGTGGACGTAAGATCAAGCTATCTGTCACACCGTCAATGTGGCGAAGGTTAGTTAGGGTCTGGCTTGATACCTGACCTAATGCTTCACCAGTAACAAGTGCTTCGATACCAAATTTATCAGCCACTTTACCCGCAGCACGCATGAACATACGTTTTAGGATCACGCCCATTTGGCCATCATCAACTTTTTCTAAGATCTCACCTACAACTGGTTCGAAATCGATAGCGATGAATTTAACTTTCGCTGAAGAGCCGTATTTGTTCCATAGGTAGTGAGCGACTTGCTTCACACCGATCTCATGTGCAGGGCCACCTAGGTTAAAGAAACAGTAATGAACTTTACTACCACGTTTGATGTGTAAGTAACTTGATACACCTGAGTCGAAACCACCAGAAATCAAGCTTAGCACGTCTTCTTGTGTACCTAATGGGAAACCACCTAGACCTTCGTGACGGCAAAGCACTAAGTTAAGTAAGTTATGTTCGATTTCGATATTAACGGTAACATCAGGCTTTTTCAGACGAACCTTTGCCGTTTCAATCGCTTGGTTTAGACCACCACCGACGTAGCGCTCTGCTTCGATCGATGTAAAGTCGTGCTTACCCACGCGTTTTGCACGTACACAGAATGTTTTACCTTCAATCTCAGGCGCAACAAGTGCGAGGGTTTGCTCAAAGACATTATGAAGATCAGTAAATTCCGTTTGCTGTACTTCAAGCGTGTGGTGAATACCCGGTGTTTGTGTCAATACCGCTAGAACCATGTCGCGCTTCGATTCATCCGGCTCATTAATTTCCAGTGAAAAACGACGGTTATAGACACTAACAGATTCAGACTGACGCTTTAGGATAATGCGTAAATTAGACTCAAGAATTTTGATAAAACGCTTACGCACTGAATCACTTTTAACAAAAATCTCTGGATGTGGTTTAACAATAAATTTCATAACACGCTTCGCTTCACTGGGCTAACAGTACAGAATAGAACCCATTTATTTACGGATGATATAGCAGATCATATCGCGCAAAGTAATGGAGAGTACCAAACGGAATTAAAGGCGCGAATTATACAGCAAGCTCTCGACCACTGAAACAAAGATATGAAAACTCACTAAGTTATCTGCTGTCGTCACTGCTGCGCGTCATTAGCTTTCAATTATATTTACCTTAGTCACGATCATCTAAAGCGGCAACTCTCATTCATAAAATGCGCGTTCAGCAATGCAATGTATCTCTTTTGCTTCATATTATGAATATAAAAAATAACGGCAGTATTACGACTGCCGTTATCAGTTATTTATACCACTTATAAACACAGATTATTGCGAACTAAAATCACTGCTTATTTCATCTGTCTCGTGGGGTTTACCTTGCATAATAGAGATTTCTACACGACGATTTTTCGCTCGTCCTTCCTTGGTCTTGTTATCAGCAATCGGCATAGTGTCAGCTAATCCCACCACGCGCATTTTGGTGTGATCAAACCCTTTCACTTTTTCCATTTCTTGAGCTACCGATACCGCACGCTGCGCTGATAGATCCCAGTTAGAGCGGTAAAGCTCTGAATCCATCTGATCGTTAGCAGTATGGCCCGACACCCGAATAATACCCGGTACGTCTTTCACTAATAACGCAATCTGGCGAACCAATGGCTTGAATTTGGGCTGAAGAAAAGCCGACCCTTCAGGAAATGCGCCTTTTTCACGAATACGGATCACCAATTGTTGGCCAAGATTCTCGATTTCAATGACTTTATCGCTAATTTCACGCTCTAAGGCTTTGGTGAGCACTTCTTTTAGCTGATTTTGCATTTTATCGAGCTCTTCTTGCTCGTTCTCATTATTCTCTGTCGCGGTTTTCTTACTTTGACCACCGGTTAAATTGCCAGCATCACGTTGTGTACCACCAGCACGATCTGAATCGCCTTCATGAAAATCCAACGTTCGCTGCGTCATATCAATGGTCTGCTGCATGATCACTTCAATCGGTGTTGGCTCTGGACGACCAGGGCGAAACTCTTGAGCTATCACGCTAGTGCCTTTAGGAATGTCATTGACTTCCAACATGTTTTGCACCCCGAAAGCATATTTCATCGAACCTGCAATTTGCTTGAACTTCAACACATCCATTTCAGAAAACGACAACAACAACACAAAGAAACACATCAGCAAGGTCGCAAGATCGGCAAAAGTCGCCATCCACGGTGGCGCTCCTTTTTTACATTTGCATGCTTGTTCTTCCATTTGACCGTCTCTTACTCGTCAATGATGCTGCTGCGCTTTTTCTCATGAAGATAATTTTTCAGGTAACCATCAATCACACGCGGGTTTTGTCCATCTTGGATTGCTAACACGCCATCAAGAATAAGACGCTTGTTTAAACGCTCTTGCTCTTTACGCAAGGTTAATTTATCAGCAATAGGGATCGCTACCATGTTTGCCAACATTGAGCCGTATAAGGTTGTCAACAACGCCACCGCCATAGCAGGGCCTATTGACTTTGGATCATCCATGTTTGAAAGCATGGCAACCAAACCAATCAAAGTACCAATCATGCCCATCGCAGGGGCAACATCACCAAACGATGAAAAAATACCCACCCCTTGTTCATGTCGCTCATTAGTCAAGGCAATATCTTTTTGCAGTGTGCCACGTACCACTTCCGCATCATGCCCATCTACCAACATATCAATGCCTTTACGCATAAATGGATTAGCAATTTCCATTTCTTCTAAGGCTAAAAATCCCCCTTTACGTGCGGCATCTGCCATTTCTACAATTTTTGCAATGAGCTCTTCAGGATTGTCGGTTTTAAACATGAAGGCTTTGACAGCGATTTTTGCTGCACCAAAAAATTGACCAATGTTGTACTTCATCAAGACAACAAAAGTACTCCCACCCAATACAATCAATACCGACGGTACATCAAAGAACATCACGAGATCGCCGCCAAGCAGCATCGCCATGACAATAAATGCGAATGCCCCAAGCAATCCTATAAGCGTTGCCAAATCCAAAGCATGTTCCTCTTTTGCTAGGTAAATATAACTGGCTTGCGTTTATTGACACTCAATTAACACATAAAGATCCTTTACAGAGATAATACGATTTAAACTAAGTCAAAACTTTAAAGCCACCACCAGATTCATGATTTAATTTGCTTAAATTTGGCAGCGAGTTATGAATTTCCTCCGCAAAGTAACTCTTTATCGACCACTACAGTTTTTCATTTAGCTTTTTCTTAACCAATAAATGATGACTATTTATGAAAATTACTGTCTGCGACACAGATTACTGTGACATAATTTGACCCCAGTAATTCTCTACGTTATTTTTCCTGCACTTAGATAAGAGTGAAAATGATATGGCAGCAAAAAAACCAGAAAATATGGCATTCGAAGCCGCCCTTGATGAGCTAGATGCCATTGTCAATGAACTAGAATCTGGCGATATTCCACTCGAAGATGCGCTAAAAAAATTCGAACGAGGCATTGCCCTTGCTCGTAGCAGTCAACAAAAACTGACGCAAGCAGAGCAACGTGTAGAAATTTTGCTTCAGGCAGATGATGAAGCTCCACTGACTGATTTTGAACCTAGCCATGACGAATAGTTCTTCTTTATCACTATCCCTTAAGTGCTATCAACAACGCAGCAATGAAGTATTAGCCCATTGGCTAGCAACGCAACCTTTTGCTGATAAAGCCTTACTTAAAGCCATGCAGTATGGAACATTACTGGGTGGTAAACGTGCGCGCCCATTTCTTACCTATGTAACAGGTGAAATGTTAGGTGTGACTCAAGATGATCTTGATACACCAGCAGCCGCGGTTGAATGTATTCATGCTTATTCATTAATCCATGACGATTTGCCTGCAATGGATGATGATGCGCTACGTCGTGGTCAACCAACGTGCCATATTGCATTTGATGAAGCGACAGCGATTTTAGCTGGCGACGCGCTACAAACCTTGGCATTTGAAATTTTAGCAAATGGTCAATTGAGCCAAGATGGTAATACCCAACGTATTGCTATGGTAAGTGAACTAGCAAAAGCATCAGGTGCTGCTGGCATGTGCCTTGGACAAGCCTTAGATCTTGATGCTGAAGGCAAACATGTTGGATTAGAACAACTAGAATTAATCCACAGACACAAAACAGGGGCATTGATCCGCTGTGCCGTTCGCTTAGGGGCGCTAGCTGCTGGTGAGAAAGGTATCGCGATTTTGCCGCACCTTGATAAATATGCCGAAGCAATTGGCCTTGCTTTCCAAGTTCAAGATGACATTTTAGATGTGATCAGCGATACCGAAACACTCGGTAAGCCACAAGGCTCAGATCTTGAACTTGATAAGAGCACATACCCCGCTTTGCTTGGCCTTGAAGGCGCGCAAGAAAAAGCGCAGCAACTTTATCAAGAAGCACTACAAGCATTAGCGGCTATACCCTACAATACATCCCAATTAGAAGTTTTTGCCCGATACATTATCGAACGCAAGAGCTAAATCCGTATAAGCGCCGAAACTGTTATGACCTTGGATATCTCAAAATACCCTCATCTGGCCCTTGCTAACACGCCTGATGAATTACGATTATTGCCAGCTGAAAGCCTTCCACAAGTATGTGATGAACTTCGTACCTACTTGTTGAAATCTGTTAGTCAGACCAGCGGCCACTTTGCATCAGGGCTTGGCACTGTCGAGCTCACGGTTGCCTTGCACTATGTCTACAACACCCCTTTTGATCAGGTGATCTGGGATGTTGGCCACCAAGCTTACCCACATAAGATCTTAACGGGTCGTCGTGATGACATGGCAACCATTCGTCAAAAAGACGGTTTACACCCTTTCCCTTGGCGTGGTGAAAGTGAGTACGATACGCTTTCTGTTGGTCACTCATCTACCTCGATCAGTGCTGGTTTAGGTATGGCGATCGCAGCAGAAAAAGAAGGCCAAGGTCGTAAAGTTGTCAGCATTATTGGTGATGGCGCAATCACTGCGGGTATGGCATTCGAAGCCATGAACCATGCGGGTGATGTACACAGCGACATGCTCGTTATCTTAAACGATAATGAAATGTCGATTTCTGAAAACGTTGGCGCATTAAACAATCATTTAGCACATCTGCTTTCAGGTAATTTCTACACTTCGATCCGTGAAGGTGGTAAGAAGGTGTTATCTGGTGCGCCACCCATTAAAGAAATGGTTAAGCGTGCAGAAGAGCATATCAAAGGCATGGTTGTTCCAAGCACCATGTTTGAAGAGCTTGGTTTTAACTACATTGGCCCTATTGATGGTCACGATGTTCATGAGCTAGTTAAAACACTGAAAAACATGCGTAACCTTAAAGGCCCGCAATTTCTTCATATTATGACGAAAAAGGGTAAAGGCTATGCGCCAGCTGAAGCTGATCCAATCAATTACCATGCTGTACCAAAATTCGATTTAAGCCAAAACCCACTGCCGAAATCGAAAAGCGCGAGCCCGACTTACTCTAAGATCTTTGGTGATTGGCTATGTGATATGGCTGCCGTTGATGACAAGCTTATGGCGATCACACCCGCAATGCGTGAAGGCTCTGGTATGGTACGCTTCTCAAAAGAGTACCCAGATCAATACTTTGATGTCGCAATTGCCGAACAACACGCAGTGACGCTCGCGACAGGTATGGCAATTGGTGGTTACCACCCTGTTGTAGCAATTTACTCAACCTTCTTGCAACGTGGTTATGATCAACTTATTCACGATGTGGCGATCATGGACTTACCTGTCATGTTTGCTATCGATCGTGCAGGTCTTGTTGGCGCTGATGGTCAGACTCACCAAGGTGCGTTTGATATTAGCTTTATGCGCTGTATTCCTAATATGGTGATCATGGCACCAAGTGACGAAAACGAATGTCGCCAGATGCTTTACACAGGTCATAAACACCAAGGCCCAAGTGCAGTTCGTTACCCTCGTGGTACTGGCATGGGTGTTGAAATTGAGCAAACCATGACTGAACTTGAGATTGGTAAAGGCGTGATCCGTCGTCACGGTGAAAACGTGGCCATTCTAAACTTTGGTAGCATGCTAGGTTACGCATTAGAAGCCGCAGACAATCTGAATGCTACAGTTGCGGATATGCGCTTTGTTAAGCCACTGGATGAAGAGTTAGTACTAGAGCTTGCTAAGACTCACGATGTTATCGTAACAGTGGAAGAGAATGCGATTGCTGGCGGTGCGGGCAGCGGTGTGGTTGAGTTCTTAATGAAAGAAAAATGTATTAAGCCTGTACTTAATCTTGGTCTGCCTGATCGTTTCATTGAACAAGGTACACAAGCTGAGCTACACGAAATGTTAGAAATTGATGGTAAAGGTATCGAGAAACAAATTCGCGCTTACCTTGCGAAATAACGATAACCTAGCTATCAAACTATTTAGCTAACACCATTATTTCGCATCAGCATAAATAGTAACAAGAAGGTTTTCACTTACTCTTAGTGAAAACCTTTTTTATTGCCTAATTTAGCCTTTATCACGGCAATCCCATCATATCTCAGCTAATCATCGACCTTTTTTAAGATAACCCCTTCATAGCCTTTTATATCTACATATTGAGTAGGTTTTTCAAGCGAACCATCATAATTTACACGCTGATAATACCCTGGTAATGAGACGCGTATTGGCTCTGTTTGATAAAATTCCATCTGGTTACGGTACTTTGTTCCACGATATAACACTAAGCCTTGAGTATATTGCCGAGCAATCACACCATCTTTAGGCACATCCTTAAACCAACCTGTTCTATAAAGCCAAAACCAATTCGCAGGCTCTAATTTTATATCTGAAATTTTGCGGTCAGTTGTCAGTGCTTTTCCTGTTTTCGACTGCCAGTGAACTGGATCAAAGCCTTTAGGGATCGAAGCAGGCTTACCGATATCAACAGCGAGTAATTTCTGTGGTTGATATGCCCAATTTTTCGGAACCCCACCTTGATACCAAATCGCTTTTCCTAATGCATTTTGATCCGCTTCTGTATTACTACTGCCATAAACAAAAGTCTGATTCCAACTGTGATAATAGGTTTTATCGGGGATATTAAACAGATAATACAGCGCAAGCCCTGTGTAGATATCCGACTCCCACGCTTGTTTACTCAGTGGCTGTTGCTGACTTTTACCACCACGAGTAGTAGTCATAATCAAGCTCTTATCACCAAGCGCAGCTAGCGCATAGCTCTCCCAATAAGACTGTAATCGCTCTAAACCAATAGCAGGACTTAAATAATGCTCTCGTAGCCAGACATCCACCACACCTCTTAATTGCTCAGGCCAATCAGGGTATTCCCATAAATTCAGCTCAGAAATATTGGCTGACAACCAATGACTGCCAGTTGTCTTTTTCACTCTCTCAAAAAAGTCTGACATTTTCGCGGCATAATAACCTGCCGCTTTTGATGTTCCAGCGACAATAGGCGCTTCCAGAATTTGCCCACCAATTAGCACTTTAAATTGATTGGCACTAAACAGCTTTGCCATATCATCATTGTAAGCCCCAGTTAAGCCTTGTCTTTTCCAGTCATACTTGTACCAATTCGCATGGTTTTGATTAAAAGCATCATCGTTAAAATTGGTACGATACCAACAGCTTCCAGCCCACATTTTTCCGGTAGGAATCACCCTTGCTTGGTGTTTAAATCGTGCACTCGCCGATTGATTGGCTCTTTGTAGAAACTCATCATCATCCACATAACCATCCCCATTAGGATCATTGTTAGGATCCCATCCTGGAAACATCATAGTGGCAGTAGATAAGCTCCCCGATGTGTTAATAATTTCAAGCCAAGGTTCAATATTAACCCCTTTCACTTCTTCCTTATGCTTCCAGTTCAAAGCAACTACCCAACTCCGATAACCTGCCTTTAAGGCTTTATTTCCAGTATTTAATTCACGCCCCTGGAACATCGCATGAGTGGGTAACCAACGCTGATTAATTCGGCCAAACCATTTCCCTTCCCGTTGGATCCAATGCACATCAGCTTTTTCGAGCCCTGCAATATCACCGGCTTTATTCGCGTTAGCAATCCATAGCTCAGGATGATCGGCACTTTCAACCACCAGGGTTTCAAAAGGGTAAGCAGCATGAAGAATAATCTGCTCATTGGCATTAACGGTAAGAGGAAATCTAGCAGTCGCAAAGTTATTGTTGCGGATCAGCAAGCTCAACATCGGCTCACCATTTAAAAGATAATCAAGCCCTTTACTTTGATCGGGAACGGTAAGTTGAGTGTCATTCTTATAATGCATATAACCATTTTCAGGATCTTGTCCTTCTTGATAAGCATGATAATGGAGCCAACCTTGCTGCTCATCGGGTTTACAATCAAGCTTATGGACATAGATATAACCCATGGCGATAGTTTTCTTATTCAGAGCGACATCTTGTAAACTGCCAAACACCGCATCAGCATGCTCTGCTTCCCAGCGTCTAACATCCATAATTGAATTTAACTCAGATATCGCGGTAGGTTGTTGCCAATTACCGGTAAGAACCCAAGCTGTTGCCGTTGATGGATAGACTTGTCCATCAGCCATTGAAGCAAAGGTTAATAAGCCAACACTGATTATTTTTAGATAGGTGCTCATAGAGCAATCTCTTCTCTCTATCTACATAATTTGAGACTAGTTAAACCGTCAGGTTAATGATGAAAAATAAATCATTTTATTAGGAATGCGACACATGAATATGTGTCTTATAAGAAGATGTTTGTATTAAGTAAATATATGGCATTAAAAAACGGCAGTTGGAGTTCCAACTACCGTTATAACGCTACAGAACAATGAGCCTCTATTGCGCTAATTGCAAATTAGTTAATTGGTCGTAGGGATGGGAAAAGAATAACATCACGAATAGTATGAGAATTAGTAAATAACATCACTAACCTATCAATACCAATACCTTGGCCTGCTGTTGGCGGTAAACCAAACTCTAATGCGCGGATATAATCTTCATCATATTGCATTGCTTCGTCATCACCCGCATCTTTGGCTACCATCTGCGCTTTAAAACGGCTGTCTTGATCTTGAGCATCATTAAGCTCTGAGAAACCATTCGCTACTTCTCTGCCACCAACAAAGAACTCAAAGCGATCGGTAATAAATGCGTCTTCATCACTTCGACGTGCTAAAGGTGAAATATCAGCGGGATAACCGGTTATGAATGTAGGCTGCAATAACTTAGGCTCTGCTGTCTCACCAAAGATTTCTTCAAGCAATTGACCGCATGTCCAGAATGACTCAACCTCAATGCCTACTTCTGTGGCAATATCAACCATCAACTCTTTATTTTTAACTTGTTCGTAGCTTAAATCTTGAATACGACGATTGTCAGGGTTGTAATACTGGATTGCTTCTAACATCGTCATGCGAGTATATGGGCCAGAAAACTCAATGACATGCTCACCATATGGCAAGGCTGTTGTACCGCATAACTCTTTCGCAACAGAACTTAACAGATCTTCGGTAAAATCGATTAAATCATTGTAATCAGCATATGCCATATAGAATTCCATCATTGTGAATTCAGGATTATGGCGTGGTGAAATACCTTCATTTCGGAAGTTTCGGTTAATTTCAAATACGCGCTCAAAACCACCGACAACAAGACGTTTTAGGTACAGTTCAGGCGCAATACGAAGATACATATCAATATCTAACGCATTATGATGAGTGATAAAAGGACGCGCAGACGCACCACCGGCTATCGGGTGCATCATAGGAGTTTCTACTTCCATGAATTGATGTTTAAGCATGAATTGACGAATCGCGGCAACGACTTTAGAACGCATAATCATTGTATTGCGAGATTCTTCATTAATGATCAAATCAACATAACGCTGGCGATAACGTTGCTCTTGATCTGTTAGACCATGAAATTTTTCAGGTAACGGACGTAGCGCCTTTGTTTGTAATTCATATTCATCCATATTGACGTAAAGCTCACCACGATCAGAACGATGCACTTGTCCTTTAACACCGATAATGTCGCCAATATCTAAACCATGATATTTTTCTTTTAACTCTTCTTGTACTTGCTTATTTGCATATACTTGAATACGACCAGATACATCTTGTAGCACCATAAAAGGGCCACGCTTAGCCATAATTCTCCCTGCTACAGATGTCGTATAAGTATTACATATCAAATCATCTTTTGATTTATTTTCAAAATCTTTAATTAATTCTTTAGCTAATTTCAAACGACGAAAGGTATTAGGGTGACCACTCGCTTTACTCTCTTTTCTTATATGTTCAAGCTTCGCTCTACGTTCAGCGATTAATCTATTTTCATCTACTTCATTATTATCCAACATAACATTTCCTTATCACTTAATTACATATAAGAAACACTCAACAATAAAATGCAACTTTACTTTTATGTTTGCCTTTACCATTTAATCTAAAATAAATATTCCAAAAATAAAAAACGTGATCTATGACAAGAAATAAAGAAAGTGAATGTTTATTTAATTACATTGAAAATGAAAAATGAAATTACATTTAATAACTTCGATT
>NZ_SSMG01000287.1 GCF_009873615.1 Photobacterium lucens | reverse complement strand
GTTTTTAAGGTATTATTATATTTAACAATAATATTTGTACCGCCTTATATTTATAAGGTGAAATGGTAACTAATAAAAAACTATTTCATTTTAGAGTTATTACTCTAAAATGAATCACGTGTACATGAGAGACGGGTATCAAAGGGTTACCTCTATGAGAATAAAACCATTTATGGTTAAGCCATTGGCTATCGCATTGCTTGCTATTGCGCCAAGTATTTACGCATCGCCAATTGCATTCAGCGATGCTTGGCATACAGTCGTCACAAAGAATGATGGTTTAGCCGCTGAGCGCGCTAGTGTTGCGCAAGCTGAGCATATGCAAGATGCGGCGAGTGATTTATATCTACCTACCGTGACGGTAGGAGCAAACTACACGCGCCTTGATCAAGATGTCAAACTATCGCCATCAGATTTGTTTGGCAGTATGCCTGCATCATCAACGCCTGCGGGGCAAGAGTTAACCAAAATCATAGCTGAGCTTACGAAAGTAACAGGGTTAGATCTTAATTCAGCGTTAACATCAACGATTGCAGATCGTGATGTGTTAACCAGCTCAGTTCGTGCGATTTGGCCTATCTTTACTGGTGGTCGCATTAGCGCAGCACAAGATATCGCTCAAGGGAAAACCCAAGAGGCGAAATATATGTTAGCTATGATGCAGCAGGCGAAATTTGAAGATTTATCCCGCTTTTACTTTGGTGTTGTACTGGCTGAGAAAGTCGTTGAAACCCGTAAAGAGGTTGAAGCAGGGCTAAAACGTCATTATGAACATGCAATAAAGCTGCAACAGCAAGGTCAGATAGCCAAAGTAGAGCGCCTGCAAGCGGAATCAGCTTACGATAAAGCGAAAGTTGATACCCAAAAATCAGTACGCGATTTAGAAATCGCTCAAGTCGCGTTAACGAAACTGTTGCAACAATCGAGCACTGCAGTACCAACCACTAAGCTATTTATTAATAGCTCCCTGCCGCCAATGTCATCTTTTCTCAATAAGACGCTTGCAAGTTATCCCGGTCTTCACATTTTAGATGCGAAACGTAAGCAAGCTGATGGCTTAATCGATGTAGAGAAAGGGAAATACTATCCAGAAGTGTACTTATACGGTGATTACAACCTGTATGAGAATGACAGTTTAGCTTCTAAGATGGCTCCTGATTGGGCTGTCGGTATTGGTGTCAGTGTACCGCTTATTGATAGCTCTGGTCGTTCAGGCAAAGTGAAAGCTGCCCATTCGATGGTGACGCAAGTGAATCACTTACGCGCTCAAGCAGAGCAAGATCTCAGCGTATTGGTAGAAAAAACTTATCGAGAAGCAAACCAAGCGTTGGAAGAATACAATGGTTTGAAATCAAGCCTAGCATTAGCGAAAGAAAATATTCGTCTACGTGAAAAAGCCTTTAGCCAAGGATTATCTACCTCTCTGGATGTGGTGGATGCTGAGCTTTATCTCTCTGCTGTGAAAACTCAGCGCTTAGCTGCGGCTTATCAATACGTTATGTGTCTAACTCGCTTATTGGCAATAAGCGGTGAGATGAACACCTTCAACAACTATCAGCAATATCAAGGTATCGAGGTTTAAAAATGAGTAAGTTGAAATCTATGGCAGTGGCGGTTCCTGTGATCGCTGTTGTGGGTTGGTTGGGTTATACCTTCTGGCACGCTTACCAGCCTCAACCTGAACGTATGCAAGGTCAGATTGAAGCACAGCAATACAATATTTCATCGAAAGTGGCAGGTCGTATTGATCAAGTGCTTGTACGCAAAGGTGATGAAGTAAAACCAGGCCAACTTATTTTCACCATTTTAAGCCCGGAAATTGATGCCAAGTTAGAGCAAGCAAAAGCCGGTGAATCGGCTGCTGGTGCATTGGCTGAAGAAGCGGAAAAAGGCGCTCGTCGTCAGCAAGTAGCTGCGGCAGAAGATCAATGGCGTAAAGCAACAGCTGCGGCGAAGTTGATGCATAAAACCTATATTCGTGTGAACAACCTTTATAAAGATGGCGTGATTGCTGAGCAAAAACGTGATGAAGCTTATACCCAATGGCAAGCTGCGCAATACACTGAAAGTGCCGCTTATGAAATGTATGAGATGGCAAAAGAAGGTGCGCGAGTAGAGACAAAACGTGCGGCACAAGAGAAAGTGAAAATGGCGGCTGGCGCAGTAGCAGAAGTTGAAGCTTATGCGGCAGATACTAAGATTTCTAGTTGGCACCAAGGTGAGGTTTCTCAAGTGTTACTGCACGATGGCGAGTTAGCACCACAAGGTTTCCCTGTTGTGAACATCATTGACATTCACGATGCGTGGGCAGTGTTTAACGTTCGTGAAGATAAGCTAAGAGATTACCAGGAAGGAAAAGAGTTCAAAGCAACGATTCCTGCATTAGGTGATAAAGCTTATACCTTCAAAGTGACGCATGTTGCTGTGATGGGGGACTTTGCGACTTGGCGTGCGACTGATACAGCGAAAGGCTTTGATATGCGTACTTTCGAAGTTGAAGCACGTCCCACACAGCCTATTGATGGTCTACGTGTCGGCATGAGCGTAATTGTAGAGCAGTAATATGAATGGCTTTCAATATGTGAAGCAAGAATGGCGAAACATATGGAAAGATGGCTGGCTACGAGCATTAACACTGTGGTTACCTGCAGTGTTATTTCTTACGATGTGGGCTATTTTTTCAGCGGGTATCGCTCATAACTTGCCTGTCGGGGTTGTCGATCTTGATCATAGCCAGTTGTCACGCCATTTCACTCGCTATGTAGATGCAAGCCCGACGATGGCGGTGACACGTCAATTTACTAGCCCAGATCAAGGCAGTGAAGCGATGCGAGCGAACGAGATCTATGCCATGGTGGTGATCCCCGATAACTTTGAAAAAGACACCAAGTTAGGTTATTCGCCGCAGATCACCACGTTTTATAACGGGCAATTTATTTTGATCGGTAAATTGATCAACTCCGCAATGTTACTTGCAGAAGGTACATTTAATGCGGGCGTTGAAACTGTTAAAAATATGGCAACAGGGGCTCCAGTTCCTTTACAGGCGATGGGACAAGCCGTACCTATACGTGGGCAAATTACGCCGTTATTTAACAGTAATAGCCATTATGGTCAGTTCTTAGTCTCAGCCATTATTCCGTCGATTTGGCAGATCTTGATTGTTGCAACCACGGTGTTAGCCATTGCGCATGAAGCAAGAACACAAGGGTTGTGGCAATGGCTACAAACATCACCTGTTTCTAAATTAATGGGTAAGTTAGCTGCTTATACAGGACTATTTCTGATCCAAGGTTTGTTGTTCTTGTGGTGGATGTATGTCGCACTCGATTGGCCGATGCATGGTGATTGGCATATTTTGATTGTCGCACAATTACTAATGGTGTTGGCATGTCAAAGTATGGGGGCATTCATTTACTTTTTAGCAATGGAAGTGCCTCGTGCAATGAGTTTTGTGGCCGCATTTACCGCACCAGCTTTTGCTTTTATGGGCATTACCTTTCCGGCAACTGATATGCCTGTGATTGCCAAAATGTGGCGTAGCTTATTACCAGTTAGTCATTACATTGAAGTGCAATTACAGCAAGTGGATTACGGCACAGGTTGGTATCAGGCTTCTCATCAATTGTTTATTCTGTCGTGGTTTATGGTTGCGATGGTATTAGCTGTGATGTTGATGTTAGTCCATCGTCGTAAAGCACTAAGTGGCAATACTGTAAAAGGGGAAGCCTAGATGGGATGGTTAAATTTATTTAAGCATGAGCTAAAAGCCATTTTTACTAATGTTTCTTTAGTTTTTACAGTATTTGGCGGTGTGATTTTTTACTCGTTTTTATATCCATTGCCTTATACCAATGAGCTTCCTCGTGATCAGAAAGTGGCCGTTGTTGATCTTGATCAAACGCAGATGAGCCGAGAATTGATCCGTATGGCTGATGCAACACCACAGGTTCATATTACTCAGCACCTAGGCAGTATTGATGCGGCTAAACAGGCGTTATTAGATCGGCAAGTCGAAGGGATTTTAGTGATCCCTCATGACTTCTACAAAGATGTGATGCTGGGTACTAGCCCAACACTGGCATATGCAGGTAATGCGGCATTGTTCTTAGTGTACGGTACGATTGTTGAGGGTTTAAGCTCAGCTGGAGCTGATTTAGGTGTTCACGCCAAAATTAACCGTTTGGTCTTGAAAGGGGATAACTTCGTTCAAGCCACTGAGCAATACAGTGCGATGAAACTCAATATGCGTCCTGTGTTTAACGTGACAATGGGTTATATCAATTACGTCGTACCTGCGGTATTTGTACTGATTTTGCATCAAACACTGTTAATTGGTGTCGGCATGGTGGGGGCATCTGAAAACGAGGCTCGTGCTGCGGGTAAAACTGGCTATTGGGCTGAATATCCAGTATGGATGATCATGATGGTACGTGCGTTTATCTTCGTGATGATTTATCTGGTATTAGCTTGTTACTACTTTGGTTTTACCTTTACTTATTATGGTGTCAACCGCTTAGCATCTATTCCTGACTTAGTATCGATGACAATAGCCTTCTTGTTGGCTGTGATTATGCTAGGCATGGTATTAGGGCAATTGCTTCCACGCTGTGAATTAGTGACATTAGTGGTACTACTGAGCTCGTTACCGCTAGTCTTTACCGCTGGTTTTATTTGGCCAACGTCAGAGCTACCAACCTTACTACGTGAATTATCGCAATTAGCACCGTCAACGCCTGCAATCAATGGTTTCCTTGGCTTGAATCAGATGGGAGCGACATTTGCTCAGATGATTGGCTGGTGGCAGCAATTATGGCTACAAGCATTAGGTTTTGGTGTGTTAGCGTTTTGGTTAATGTCACGAGCACGAAAAGTCAGTCGCTAAGCCAATAATCATTCAACAGAAACAAAAAAGGTCACCATCAGGTGACCTTTTTTATATCAATAGCAAACTAGAAATTAGTCAGCCATTTCAGCGTTGTGGTAAACGTTTTGTACGTCATCACAATCGTTCAGTGCATCAAGGAATTTCTCGAATGCAGCGATATCGTCGCCAGCAAGCTCTGTCATTGTCTGAGGAACGAAAGAGATTTCTTCTACATCGATCTCTAGCTCAGGCATTGTTGCTGTTAGTGCGTTCTTAACCTTGAAGAATTCAGTGTGAGGAGCGTAGATAGTGATCATGCCATCTTCACAAACGATGTCAGTAACATCTACGTCTTCCATCATTAGATTTTCTAGTACAACTTCTTCGTCAGTACCTTTGAATTCGAATACCGCTTGGTGCTCGAACATGTGACCAACGGTACCTGGGCTGCCGATCTTAGCGTTATTTTTAACAAACGCTTGGCGAACATCCATGAAAGTACGGTTGTTGTTGTCTGTTAGACAGTCAACAATTACAGAACAGCCACCAGGACCAAAACCTTCGTAGCGAGCAGTAGAGTAATCTTCACCGCCGCCGCCTTTAGCTTTATCAATAGCTTTGTCGATAACGTGCGATGGAACTTGGTCTTTTTTCGCTTTTTCGATTAGACGACGAAGAGAAAGGTTGCCATCTGGATCGATACCACCATTCTTAGCACAAACGTAGATTTCTTTACCGTACTTAGAGTACACCTTGATCTTTGCGCCTTGAGTTTTCGCCATCGCTAATTTGCGAACTTCGAACTTTCTTCCCATGAGGAATCACTCTCTTTATTACTGTTTGAGACGGTCAATTTTGCAAGGATTCTACCAGCAACCCCCCTGTTATTGCTAGCGGGATCTGCTATTTAGCTTAGTAAAACCATATTTTTTATCATTAGGGTGAAGGAGTAATTATCCAATTATTTACATCTTTTTTAAGACTGTGACGTAGCAGAGCGTTTTGTTAACAAATTCAGAACGTATCAATAAATGAGATGGTGAAATTACTACGACATAAGACAGTACAGAGGAGAAAACCTGATAAACAGTAATGCAGAGATGTTTCAGTCTCACAATATAAGAATATTGCGCATTTTAATTTTTGCTTTTCTCATATGGTAAGAATTGTGTTTGCGAGTTACTCTTTTATTGGTTAAAACAAATCATCATACAAAAATAAGAAGCCACCATCGTGACAAATTCTCTTAGTGCTAATGAAAAGTTGCTACAAGTTTTGATTCATATCGCAGCTTCTCCAGTACCACAGCAAGCACAGCAGTTAAGTGCTGAAATGAACATGCCAATCAGCAGCCTTTATCGCTATTTGGCGCTGTTACGTGACTGGAACTTAATTGAAGAAAATCATGGTCACAATACTTATAGTGCTGGCCCTGCTGCACTGCAGTTACAACGCAATTTCCATATGCATTCACCATTACCAGATGGCGTTCGTCCTATTTTAAAACGACTACAGCAACAAACGGGTGAAATGTCGGCATACATGGTGCCTGTAGGTTTTAATGCCTTGTGTGTCGATAGTATAGATAGCCCATACGCACTTCGTTGTAGTTATGAGAAAGGGCAAAGTCAGCCGTTGATCCGTGGTGCTTCTGCAAAAGTGATTTTGGCGTATTTACCTTTATCTCGTCAGATGAGAATTTTGAATCATTATGAGATCACAGAGAAAGAGCAAGTTGATGCATGGCTAACAGAACTTGATCTGATCAAACAAGATGGATTTGCGATTAGTACTTCTGAAATTGACCAAGGGGTTTCAGGTGTGAGTGCACCTGTTTTCATGGGTAATAAAGTGGCAGGTGCTGTGAGTGTGATGGCGCCAGCAGAGCGTATCAACAGCCGTAAAAATAAAATAGTTATGTGTGTATTGCAGGCGGCTCGTGCGTTACCGCCTCAACATTAATTCATCACGTTTTTGATCAAAGGAAGGGAAACGTATGTTTGTAGATCAGTTAAAAAAACTCTTTAAACCGAATGAGACGAAATCTCTTGGTCAACATCGAACACATACGCTAATTTCTCCTTACACCCAACAACGAGAACATGGTGTGGTATTACTTGGTGTGGTTTCTGACCTCAGTATTGGCTGGAATCGAGGTCGACAAGGTGCGAAAGATGGTCCTTCAAGTATTCGCCGTATTTTGCCGCATACACATTCTCATTCAAAACTGCCATTTTATGATGCGGGTGATATTGAAGCGCTTAATGATGACATGAACTTTTCATCATTAAGCCAGCAGCAAGCACAAACATTAGGCGAAATTTTAAAAGCAGGACATTTCCCTATAGTTCTAGGTGGTGGGCATGAGATCTCAATTGCGAGTTATCAAGCGCTTTCTGATCATGCTGCTGAAATGGCTCACACCCATACTGAGTGGTTAGTGTCGGAAACGAATGCGAGTTGTGTCGAATACAGTTCTGAGTCGATTGAATATACTTCGGTTCAACCATGCCAACCTCGTGTCGGTATCATTAATTTTGATGCCCACTTTGAGTTGCGACCAACCTTAGCGGTACGCTCAGGCTCAGCTTTTCACACCGCACTGTGCTATAGCAAAGAGCAGCATCGAGAATTTCACTACTTAGGTTTAGGGATCTGCGATCACGCAAATTCCCAAGCGATGTTTAAATTAGCAGAAGATCTTGGCTGTGAATGGTTACTTGATAGCCAAATGACATCACGCAATAAAAAAGCGGTACAAGCCAAACTCGATAAATACATTGATAGTGTGGATGTGATCCATTTAAGCATTGGGCTTGATGTATTTTCAGCTTCAATTGCCCCAGGCGTTAATATGACCCAAATGCAGGGTGTAGGCTTACCTATGGTCGAGTGGGCAATTAAATACATTATGGCGAGCGGCAAAGTAAAGTTAGTTGATATTGCTGAGTTAAACCCTGAATACGATTATGCCAATCAAACTGCGAAATTAGCGGCGAAGCTTGTGCAATTAATCTCTCGCTGTTTGTAGTGATGAAGCCGCTCCTATGAGTGGCTTTATATTATTGCTATATTTTGTAAATTCATTTCTTCTTAGTATTTTTTAGAGTAGATGATGACTGTATATAAAAACA
>NZ_SSMG01000286.1 GCF_009873615.1 Photobacterium lucens | reverse complement strand
ATTTATCTGTTCTACGGCTTTTAACTAAAATGTCACCAGATAGAATGGTGACATCTTAAATAAAGATAATATTATTTTTCTGCAATACGACGAATATATTCAGCTTGAACATCTTTGGTAAAGGCATTCGGTCTTAGTGCTTGAACTTGAGTGATGACATCGTCAAGCTGCCACTGTTTTTCTAATAACAGGTGAGCTGCCAGTAATCCTGTTCGACCAGAACCGCCCATGCAATGAAGTGCGACTTTTTCACCATTATCTAATGCTTGATGAAGTGCAGGAGAGATTGCATCCCAATGAGGCTGAAAACTTTCATCTGGTGCACAATCATCTTCTATCGGAGTATTGAACCATTGAAGACCAGCCTGATGGACAACCAGTGGTAATGCACCCACACCCTTTGCTTCCATTTCCTCTATGCTTAATGCTGTAACTACTACAGTAACACCTTGTGCTTTTAGCTGTTCGATGCTCTCAACTAATGGCGTACCTTTTGTTCCTGGACAAGGAGTCAGTACCAATCCTGCTTGGTTATTATTGAGTGGTAATTCCCATGTTGGATGTGTCATGCGGTATTTCCTTATTGTCTTTTCCATTTCTAAACAGTTATACACCGCAATTATGACATATATGGCTATTCATATGTATTGGTTTGTTTATCTCAGTGCTTATCAAAAAAGTCTTTATTACGTATGTATTTTTGCATGAAGTGATAGCTGAAAGGGCGCATGATCCAGCTAATAATCGAGCGTGATAGCCTGATAATTGTGGGGATGTTTTGGTAAATTTTACCGTTGTGTAACCAGAGCATTTGTCCAACATGCCAGTGCATAAATGGAATGGCAGGCAAAAAGGTCACGATATCTAAATCACAGCAAATTCGATAAGTCTGGTGGTTAAGTGGGTAGTGTTTTTTAAAGCTCCAAAAGCCAGTGGCAGGTTGTCCAAAGGTAACCACACGTTTTATTGCTTGAGGGAAGTGTTGATAAAGATAATCAGCACTGAGTACTGCCATAGCACCACCAGAGGAGTGTCCGGTTAAACTGATATGTTTACCGGATGCGATTAAAGGCGCAACAATGTGCTGGATTTGCTTAATGATATTGCTATTGGCGGCATGTTGGCGATAGTGAGGTAACTGAGAGGCTTGAAATACATCGACTTTTTGGCTGTCACTAAGATCTGGATGGCATTGATGAAAAGCGTAATTTCGATGAATGCTCTTTTGATTGATCAAATAATGATAACCCCAATGAACGTAATACGGTTTGTTTGCAGTGACGACTTTTTTAGGAAAACAGGCAAGGTTTAGCAACCAGTCCCAGATATTTTGTGAGCCTTTAAATACCAAAACTACTTCATTACTTTCTCCCCATAAGATACGAATAATAGGTCGTCCCCAGCGATCGATGATTTCTTCTCTGCCTTCAGGTAAAAAACCGTATTGGGTATGATCAAAGTCGTCAGGATAGGCAAGGTGGCACAAAATCGCATATTGCTCGTATTGATAACGCTTTAGCTTTTTCATAATGCGCTTTGATTGGGGAAGTTAAGATCAGGATAAACATGGTATTTATCAATCTAATGACAGTCATTGTGATAACTAAAATTAAATAAATAGTTGTAAGAATAGAAGCGCTGAAAGGAAATCGTCCAGCCTAAACAAAGCAGTCTAGGCCGGACTGAAATTAATGAGCACTCAGGAGACAGGCATGATTTGGGGGAAACAGCCAATCAATGTTCATTAATGCTACAAAGAGATTTGTAGACTTTGTCGAATGTTTAGCACAACTCACACTCTTAATAGCGCATGCACTGTATTCATATCGACAGAATTATTTTTACGCTAAAATGAGGAAATTAAAAGAGAACAGTATAAGAAATAAGGTTTCCTCTTTATGAGTGGTCAGCGTTTAAAATTACAGTTCCAGCGCCTTTATAACCATTTCTCAGGCAAGACGACAGAAACTAACCTGCAAGATATCTCTGAAGTTTTATTTTGTACCCGACGTAATGTGCGTATGGTGATCAATAAAATGGTTGAGAAAGGGTGGATTGATTGGCAACCATCAGTAGGGCGTGGTAAGCAATCTCGCTTAGTATTTAATAGTACTGACAGTGAGTTACAGTTTATGCAAGCACGTAAGCTGGTGGCTGACGGTAAGTTAGAAACCGCTTTATCTGTACTCAATAATAACGCTGAAAAATTAGTGCAGTTGATCCAAGAACAAATGGGGATTAGCCATGTTCATGGTCGTCAAATTGTGCGTTTACCTTATTACCGTAACCTTGGGAATTTGAACCCGCTCAAACCTCTACGTCGCTCTGAGCAGCATTTGATCCGCCAAATATTCAGTGGATTAACCCAATTTAATGAGGAAAAAGGGGAAGTCGAAGCCGATATTGCTCATGCATGGGAGATGATTTCAACGCGTCATTGGCGTTTTCACATTCGTCCTGCTATTCGTTTTCACGACGGGAGGATGTTGGAAAGTGAAGACATCGTGAAAACCTTTGAGCGAGTTAAACAGCAATCTCTGTTTAAGCATATTGATTCAGTGATTTCTCCGTTTGCTAACACGATTGATTTTTATCTTAAACGTGATGATCACCATCTTCCTGAATTGCTGACGAATATTAATGCGGTGATCCAACCTGCTGACGATCAAAAGCGTCCTGATGCTGATGTTTTTCCTATTGGTACTGGTCCTTACAAAGTTACTGTTAACGATAAGCAACGTTTAAAGCTGGAAGCCTTTGATATGTATTTTGGGTTTCGGGCGTTAACTGATGTGGTTGAGATCTGGATTTTATCGGGGTTCTCAGCTTTTTATTTAAAGCCAACATTAGAGTTAGAACAAAAGCAAAGTGCTTCTGTTTCTGAACAATTGAGCTTAGATCAAGGTTGTAATTACCTGTTATTAAACCGCAATAAAGGTTTAGCTCAGCAACAAATTTGGCTCGATTATTTTAAATCTCGTTTAAATAGCCTAAACCTAATGCGAGCGTTAGATCTTAATAAAGTGGTAGATTTTAAACTGATTAATGCCTATGGATTATTACCGGGTTGGATCTGCGATTGTCATTACACTCATAATGTGGACATACCAACAACCAAACGTGCCGTGACGTTAGCTTATCAGCAGGAACACCCTATCTATCCTTATTTAGCCGATCTTATTGAAGGTATTTTGGCGAAAGATGGAATTAAGCTGAAAGTGATCGAAATGGCGTCTTGCGAGATCATGACAGGTAAGCAAGCAGATAAGATAGATATTTGGCTCAACGGGATGAGTTTAGGCAGTAATCGAAGTGATGCGATCTTACCTTGGCTATATAACTTTGAGCAGATAGAGCGTGCGATGCCTGAATCTGAATTTGCCCAGTTAGATGTGATGGTGGATAACTGGCGAATGAATATTACTCCGACATTTCCATTAGGATCTATTCAGCATTTGCTGGTTAATTCAGGTCAAGTTTTGCCGTTATTTCATGCTTGGTTAGGGGTAGACGACAGTGGCCAATTAGAAGGGATGGCATCAAATAAATTAGGCTGGTTTGATTTTAAATCGGTATGGGTAAAGCCAAGAACATACTGATTAAAAGTTACTTGGGTATAAAAACAAAAAGGAAGTAGAGCATGGCTTTACTTCCTTTTTTTGTTATTCATCTTTGGGGTTTTCTTCAAATTCAAGAATGTCACCCGGTTGGCAATCCAATAACTCACAGAGTTTATCTAACGTTGAAAAGCGTACTGCTTTTGCTTTGCCATTTTTTAGAATTGATAAGTTAGCTTCTGTCATTTCCATAGCTTGAGCTAATGCTTTAAGTCGCATTTTCCGCTTTGCCATCATGACATCTAAGTTAATGCGTATTGTCATCGTTGGCTCTTAAATTGTGTAGTTTTGCTCATCAGCTAATTGATAACCTTCTTTCATTACCCAAGAGATAATTAAGACAATGAATCCTAATACGATAGTGAGGAAATCAAAGCCAATAAAGCTGATCGTTATCATACGTTGTCCCGGTGGATTATTAAATGTCAAAATCAATGACATGATTGGTTCGTACAAAAGACCACCACCGACCCAGTAAAAAATGCAATAACCTAACTTTTGGTAACTCTGTGCATTCTCTAGGGTAAAGATATTGTTCTGCTCATAGTTTTTAAAGAGCTTAATAAGCACAGTCAGAGCATACATGATGATTGCGCAATACAGTAATGACGCCGTCATTGCGAGTAATCGGGTAGTTAAGGTTAAAGGGGCTTGCGTTAAATCAGCAATATCAAATGAAAGGTTAAAAATACCGGTATTGCTAATGAAGTTGTATGGCGTATTGGTGGTTAACCAGAAATAAATAACCATCAATGGTGTAAGCACTAAGAAAATTTGGAAGAGTTTTCGAACCTTTCGGCTGTGTTTTTCAATGTTAGACATATTAGCTCCTTAGTTGATGACGAGATAATATGCTGCTAATTCAAATTGAGCAATAAAAAATTATCGTTTTTCGATAATTAAATTGATGACTAGTTATAAGTGAAACGATATTTAATAACTATCTAAGGACTTAATATGTGAAATAAGGAGCGAGCCTAAATAAATAGACTCGCTTTGGGATTTATCATTAGGCTTTTACTGTTACTGTTACTGTTACTGTTACTGTTACTGTTACTGTTACTGTTACTGTTACTGTTACTGTTACTG
>NZ_SSMG01000285.1 GCF_009873615.1 Photobacterium lucens | reverse complement strand
GGGGAAGGATTCGAACCTTCGAAGGCAGTGCCGGCAGATTTACAATCTGCTCCCTTTGGCCACTCGGGAACCCCACCACAAGTGCGGGGCGGATAATAGCAAACATTCCGATCCTGTAAAGACTTTTCTTTTAAATATTGTGTGTTTGGCTGAATTTTCATCATATTACGAATTCTTGCTTAAATTTACATTTCTTGACGTTGTTAAAAGCAAGATTCAGATATTATTGCGGCAGGATTTTTTACGGTGTTTTGACAATGAAAAAAATGGTCGTGGCAGTCGTGGTTGCTGCAGTGTTATCTGGTGGTTACTTCTACTTTCAGGGAACGTCTCATGCTGCGCAAGAAAGCAAAGGAGCGCGTTCGAGTCGTGTTGTTAGTGTAACGACGGGAACGGTATCTTCTGTGAGTATCGCTCAATCTCTTTCTTTAACCGGTAAACTACAAGCAGAGCACTCTGTCAACATTGCAGCGGAAGCATCAGCTCAAATAACAAAAATTAATGTAGAACCAAATCAGCTAGTTGAGAAAGGAGCCGTGCTGATCCAACTGGATAATGAAAAAGCTAAAGCGGCTTACGATGAAGCTCTAGCCTATTTCAATGACGAACAACGTAAATTAAATGAATTTAAACGCTTAGTGAAACGTGGTGCGATCACACAAACTGAAATCGATGCACAAACCGCGAGTGTCAATATTGCCCAAGCGCGTTTGAAAGCTGCCCGCGCTGAATTAAACGATCATGTTATTAAAGCTCCTTTTAACGGCACTGTTGGTTTATTCGATTTTAGTCAGGGTCATAGAGTAGCAGAAGGTGCAGAACTGCTGACATTTGATGATCTGTCTTCGATGAAATTAGATATTCAGGTGCCAGAGCAATATTTATCTCACCTTGCGGTAGGTATGAAAGTGACCGCAACCAGTCAAGCATGGCCTGATCGCGTGTTTAATGGTGAAGTCACCGCGATTGATTCTCGGGTTCAAACTGATTCTTTAAATATCAAAGTCCGTGTGGTGTTTGAGAATAAAGATAATGCGTTAAAGCCGGGTATGTTACTGGCGGCTGATGTTGGCTTTATTCCTCGTCCTCAAGCGGTGATCCCTGTTCAAGCGATTGAATACTCAGGTACTAAGCGTTTTATCTACCTTGTTGATGATAAAGAGAAGGTACACCGCACCGAGGTTCAATTAGGTGCTCGTATTGATAATACCGTTGTGATTAACAAAGGTGCCGATATTGGCGATCGCATTGTGGTGCAGGGCTTAGTGAATATGCGTGATGGCATTAAAGTCTCTGATATTACGCCAAAGCAAAGCGCACAACAGGGAGTGGATAGCTGATGTGGTTATCTGATGTTTCAGTAAAACGCCCGGTTGTTGCGATTGTACTGAGCTTATTACTTTGTGTGTTTGGTGTAGTGTCTTTCTCTAAATTGGCGATTCGTGAAATGCCAGATGTAGAAAGCCCTGTGGTAACGGTGATGACCACCTATCCAGGTACCTCAGCGACGGTAATGGAAAGCCAAGTGACGACCCCGATTGAAGATGAATTATCGGGGATCAGTGGGATCGACAATATCACTTCAATCACACGTAACGGTATGTCTCGGATCTCGATTGAATTTTCGATGGATTGGGATCTGACCGAAGGTGTTAGTGATGTCCGTGATGCGGTCGCTCGTGCTCAGCGTCGTTTACCTGATGATGCTAACGATCCTGTGGTATCGAAAGATAACGGTTCCGGTGAGCCTGCGGTTTATATCAACTTGTCTTCGTCTGAAATGGATCGTACTCAGCTAACGGATTACGCTCAACGTGTGCTTGAAGATCGCTTTAGTTTGATCAACGGCGTTAGTTCGGTGAACTTGAGTGGCGGCCTTTATAAGGTGATGTACGTTAAGCTCAAACCTGAATTAATGGTGGGTCGAGGCGTTACTACCAAAGACATCATTGATGCACTGCGTGATGAAAACGTTGAATTACCAGGTGGTGAAGTACGTAACGATCAAACCGTGATGGCAGTTAGGACGGCGCGTTTATACCGTGATGCTAACGATTTTAAATACTTGGTTGTACGCACAACAGAAAATGGCACACCGATCTACTTAAAAGATGTCGCTGATGTTGCCGTTGGTGCGGAGAATGAAAACTCAACCTTTAAGAGTAATGGTGTTGTTAACCTGAGTTTAGGCATTGTCACCATGTCGGATGCTAATCCCTTAGAGGTGGCAAAAGATGTGCGTGCCGAAGTTGCGAGAATGCAGAAGTTCTTGCCTGCGGGTACGTCGTTAACGGTGGATTACGATGCAACGGTGTTTATTGAACGCTCAATCAGCGAAGTGTACAGCACCTTATTAGTTACTGGTGCCTTGGTTATTTTGGTGCTGTATGTCTTTATTGGACAAGCCCGTGCGACCTTAATTCCAGCGGTGACGGTTCCAGTATCGTTAATTTCAGCTTTTATTACCGCATATTTCTTTGGCTTTTCAATCAACTTACTGACGTTAATGGCGCTGATTCTAGCGATTGGTCTGGTAGTCGATGATGCCATTGTGGTGGTTGAAAATATTTTCCATCACATGCAACGTGGCGAATCACCTTTACTTGCTGCTTACAAAGGGACTCGTGAAGTAGGCTTTGCGGTGATTGCAACGACTGCCGTATTGGTGATGGTGTTCTTGCCGATCTCCTTTATGGAAGGCATGGTAGGGCGTTTATTTACTGAGTTCTCAGTGCTACTTGCGATGGCGGTGATTTTTTCATCATTAATTGCGTTAACGTTAACGCCAGTGATGGGCAGTAAAATCTTAAAAGCCAATGTAAAGCCAACCCGCTTTAATCTATGGGTGAATCGCCAGTTTGATAAGCTTGAAAATGTCTATCGCAAGGGTGTTACGTTTGCTGTTAAAAAACGCTTTATTGCACCGATTGTTGTATTAGCGTGTATTGGCTCAAGTGTTGGTTTAATGAAAGTGATCCCTGCCCAATTGGCGCCACAAGAAGATCGTGGGGTGTTATTTGTCTTTGTGAAAGGCGCTGAAGGCACCAGTTATAACCGTATGATCGGCAATATGGATGAAGTGGAAAGCCGATTGTTGCCAATGTTAGGTAAAGGCGTATTGAAATCAGTCAGTATTCAATCACCTGCGTTTGGTGGTCGAGCTGGGGATCAAACTGGCTTTGTGATCATGCAGTTAGAAGATTGGCAAGATCGCTCTGTGTCAGCGCAGCAAGCGTTGGGGATGGTAAGTAAGGCATTAACGGGTATTCCTGATGTGCGTGTAATTCCAATTATGCCGGGCTTTAGAGGTGGTTCATCGGAAGCGGTGCAATTTGTGTTAGGCGGTTCAGATTACCAAGAGCTTTATAAATGGGCATCGGAGCTTAAACACATCGCAGAAGATAGCCCAATGATGGAAGGTGTGGATCTCGATTACGCCGAAACCACGCCAGAACTTATGGTGAATATTGATCGCCAGCGTGCAGCGGACTTAGGTATTCCTGTTTCAGATATAGCAGAAACGCTGGAAGTGATGCTGGGCGGTCGTAGTGAAACTACCTTTGTAGAACGTGGTGAAGAATATGATGTTTACCTACGTGGTGACGAAAATCGCTTTAACAGCTCAGCTGATTTAAGCCAGATTTATCTGAGGGCGAAAAACGGTCAGCTTGTCACGCTAGATACTGTGGCTTCGATTGATGAAGTGGCTTCAGCGCAGAAACTTAGTCATAACCAAAAGCAGAAATCGATCACTTTAAAAGCGAATCTGTCGGCAGGTTACACCTTAGGTGAAGCGTTAGATTTCTTAGATCAACAAGCGATCGAAAAACTGCCATCAGATATCACGATTAACTATGCCGGTGAGTCGAAAGATTTCAGAGAAAACCAAAGTAGCATTGCCTTGGTGTTTGGTTTGGCATTGCTGGTGGCTTACTTAGTATTGGCAGCACAGTTTGAAAGCTTTGTGAACCCATTGGTAGTGATGCTAACGGTTCCAATGGGGATCTTTGGTGGCTTGGCTGGTTTGTGGTTAATGGGCCAAGGGCTCAATATCTATAGTCAAATTGGTATGATCATGTTGATTGGTATGGTAACCAAGAACGGTATTTTGATAGTCGAATTTGCTAACCAACTGCGTGACAAAGGCGTTGAGTTTGAACAAGCGATCGTTGATGCGTCTGTTCGACGTTTACGCCCAATTCTGATGACGGCATTTACCACCTTGTTTGGTGCTATTCCGTTGATCATCTCAACCGGTGCTGGCGCAGAAAGTCGTATTTCTGTAGGTACTGTGGTGTTTTTTGGTATGGCGTTCGCGACCTTAGTGACCTTGTTTGTTATTCCGGCCATGTATCGTTTAATGGCGGGTAATACCAAATCACCGGGTTATGTTGAAAGCTTATTAGAAAAAGAGCTGCAACATGATTATATCGGTCGTATGAGTCACGGTGATCTGCCTAAGCAAGATCATTAAACCGCAAACACAGACTTGAAGGACGAAAGGCGATAGGGAGACTTATCGCCTTTTCTTTTGGCTTCTCAACGGTCTTTTTATGGCTTGCAAGGTGCTGCGACTACCTCTTTACTGAGCAATCAGTTAAACTTCAGCCTAGATAACAGTCGAGTAATCAAACTGCCATTAGGAAGTTTATTACCCTGATCGTCCTAAAGCCCTTTATAGAAGAAAACCATGTCACAGAATCCAACGCAACAGCAGAGCCCACAAGGGGTTCGACTAAATAAATTCATTAGTGATACAGGCTATTGCTCACGCCGTGAGGCGGACAAGCTGATTGATCAGGGACGCGTCACTATTAATGGTAAAAAGCCAGAGATGGGCGTACGTGTAATAGACAGCGACGACGTACTTATTGATGATAAGCCACTGCGTAGCAAAGAGCGACCAATCTACATTGCACTAAATAAGCCAACAGGGATCACCTGTACTACTGAGCGTCATATCGAAGGTAACATCGTTGATTTTATTGGTCACCGTAAGCGTATTTTCCCGATTGGTCGTTTAGATAAACCTTCAGACGGTCTGATTTTCTTAACCAACGATGGTGATATCGTTAATAAGATCTTACGTGCAGGTAACTCTCACGAAAAAGAATACGTTGTACGTGTTGATAAAGTGATCACCCCTGAGTTCTTAGAGAAAATGGCATCAGGTGTTGAGATCTTAGATACAGTTACTCTGCCTTGTAAGGTTACCAAAGAAACGAACTTCTCTTTCCGTATTGTGTTGACGCAAGGTTTGAACCGTCAGATCCGTCGTATGTGTGAAGCGTTAGGTTATGAAGTTTACAAGCTTCGCCGTGTGCGCATCATGAACATCACGATTGATGGTCTACCAAACGGTAAGTGGCGTTACTTAACCGATGATGAAATTGCGGAAATTCATCAATTAATTTCTCAATCAAGTGGTACAGAAGAAGCATCAAAAGTTGATGGTGAAGGTCGTAAGATTGAAAAAGCCACCGATGCTAAGCTGTATGATCATCGCCAACAAGAAGCTCGCAACGAAAAACGCGCACAAGAGAAGAAATTCAAAACCTACAGCGGTACAGGTGAATTCACTCGTCGTCCGGGTGGTCAGCGTCAGAATCGTCGTAACGAAGAGGGTGGTGAAGGTCGTCAACAACGTGGTCAACGTAATGGTCAACGTAATGGTCAAGGTCGTAATGACAATCGTCGCCAAGATTCTCGCCCTTCACGTAATACAGGTCGTGATTCAAAACCAAGCTTTGGCGGTAAAAGTACAGGTATTAAGAAGTGGAAATCTAAGAAAGAAGATTAATGCTTTTTAAATGAAAATAGCGCCCTTTAGTTTTTTATACGCTTTCAAAAGTGTGAATAGCTGAAAGGGCGTTTTTGTTTGTACGTGATTCGATGCGTAATAAGGAAATAGAATGAAAATTGTAGCAGTAACGGCGTGTCCAACGGGGATCGCCCATACTTACATGGCAGCAGATGCACTAAATAAAACAGCACATAAAATGGGAATTCAGATCCAAGTGGAAACCCAAGGTGCAATGGGCATCGAAGATCAGCTAACCATGCAAGACATTGCCAAAGCGGATTTAACCTTGATTGCTTCAGATATTGAAGTGGAGCAACGTAGCCGTTTTACAGGCAGTAAGATCCACTGTGTGACTATTGAAGAAGTATTGGTTGATCCAGAAGCGGTACTTAAACGCTGCCAGCAATTAATTTCCCAATAGCAGGGCATCAAGATGTTAGAAAGACGTCTTACTTTCTATTGCGGGGAAACGGGCTTAACTCTTTTTCAGTTAGATAAATTGAAAAAGCTCGCTGGTTATTTTTCCTCTGATGTTCACGTGTTTAACTTGCAGCTATTACGTGCAGAATCCGTAACAAAGCCACTTCGGGTATCAACCCTTGCCAGTAAACCTTATCAATTGTGTCAGCTCATTATTACAGGCGCAGATGCTGAGTTGGCCTTATTAGTGCTGACTGATTTTATTCACGAATATGCGTGTCCGTTATTGTTGTCATCGAGCGACAGTAAAGGCAATGCCATTTTAAAACAGCGCATGGCATTGCTGGATTTTCCTCTTTCTTTTATCACGGCTAAACAAGCTCAAACCGTTCAAAATAAAGCAGCATTGTTAGCCACGTTGACACGCTCGCTGGTGGATGAAAAGGTGATCAAAACTGATGATTATCAAACTGTATTATCGGCGATAGAAAAGCGTGAAAGTATTTCAGCAACGGTGATGGCAGAGGGTATTGCTATGCCCCATGTGATGACAGAGCCTATTTTGCAACCTGCAATGGTAACAAGTTGTTGTCAGGAAATGGATTGGCAGAGTCCGAGAGGTAATATCAGCAAAGTATTGATGATGGTATTACCTAAGCCTTCGCCACGTTGTGTGTTGATGGCATTTTCTCGGTTCTCCAAGCAACTACTTCAAGAGCCTTATGCACAAGCGTTGCGCCAAGCGTCTGATAGTCATGTGTTACAAGCGCTGATCATTGAGGCGATGCTAGCGTCTGATTAAGGCTGCGGTACTCTGTCGGTGTTCGGCCTGTTTTGTTTTTAAATACTCGACAGAAGTAATTCATATCTTGAAACCCACATCGGGTTGCCACTTCCGCTAATCGAAAATTGTATTTTTTAAGCATGAACTTTGCGCGCTCTAACCGTACCCAACAGATGTAATCAGCCAGTCGCATGTGCCCTTGTTGTCTGAATAAGCGTGAAAGATGATTCGGGGTAATGTTAAAGCGATGAGCGATGGATTCACGGCTAATCGCGCGGTGAAAGTTTTCTTGAATATAAATACAAATCCCTTGATAGAGATCTTCACAACGGTTCTTTTTAACTCGATCTGGGGTATTGAGCATAGAGCGGCTATAGCTAAGCAGCGCCAATAGCAGATGTTCATCCATTGGCTTTTTGGTTGGCTCTTTTGCCAGCATATTCAATGCCGATAAAATCGGATCAATCGCATGCCCGGTTGCAGCTTGAATTGAGTATTTCTGCACATCGAAGAAGTTCGGGTTATCTTTACTTTTACTGACCAAGCTAAAGCCAATTTGCCGTTTACCAAACAGCAAGCTCAGTACGGAGCATTCGGTTTCCCAATTGGGTTTATTCCAGCAGTTAGGTGGAATATACAGTGCATCACCTAGCATTAGATTAACGTCACAAATCCCATGCTCGCCGTCTTCTAATTGGTTTACATATTCGCCTTTAAGCACCAGTTCAAGACGAGGGAAGTTTACTTGGTAGCTAAATTGCGGCGGTGTGGTGTGATCGTTGGCAAACCAAATATGGTTGAAGCTCTCTCGCTCTTCGAGAATAGAGTCGATTAGATTAAGAAATACAGTATCCATTATTGCCGCCAATAAACCTGAGTTGTAAGGATTGTGAGTTAGGAATGAATCTTTGCGGTTGTTTTTGTTATAGTGCAGCGCAATATATTGTAAAACATGAATCAACTAATGGATTGTATCGAATAAGGGTGTCTTGTGACCTTGATGGATGTTCCACTTTTTGACTTATGTAACATTTACACTGGTTTAAATGGTATTCCTCTTTGTAATTCTTTGATTTGCTAAGTGGAATACTATTTCATCGACGCACAACGATAATAAATTTAGGAATGAATCATGGCTGGTACTCACCGCTCTATGTTTTTTAAAATGAATAACGTGATCCAAGATTATGCATGGGGAAGTAAAACCTCGATTGAAGCTTTGTTTGGTATTGCGAACCCTGAAGCGAAACCACAGGCAGAATTGTGGATGGGCGCTCATGCGAATGGTTGCTCTGAAATTGAAGTTCAAGGCGAAGCGGTAAAGCTATCTGATTTTATTGCAACAGATCCTGATGCGATCATTGGTGCGCACACCCAGCTACAATTTGGTGAACTGCCGTATTTATTTAAAGTGCTAGCGGCTGAAAACGCATTGTCGATTCAGGTACACCCAAATAAGCAGCAAGCTGAAGTAGGCTTTGCTAAAGAAGAGCAAATGGGCATTGCACGTAATGCGGCAAACCGTAATTACAAAGATCCCAACCACAAGCCTGAGTTGGTATTTGCGTTAACACCTTACCAAGCGATGAATGGTTTCCGTCAAATCGACGAGATTGCAACGCAGTTCAATGCACTTGAAATTCCCGCTATCAGCGAGTTAGTGGCAGCATTTAATGCTAATCAAACGCAAGCGGGTTTACGTGATTTCTTTGCTGCGATGTTATCGCTAGAAGGTGAGCAAAAAGCATCAGCGGTAAACGCATTATTGGCTTACAGTGAAGCACATAACGATCAGCCATTGTTTGCTTTATTACTAGATTTAGCTGAGCAATACCCAGGTGATATCGGTTTATTTGCGCCATTGATGCTAAATGTATTAACCCTTCAACCGGGTGAGGCGATGTTTTTGAGTGCCTGTACGCCACATGCTTACATTAAAGGTACGGGGTTAGAGATCATGGCGAACTCTGACAATGTATTGCGTGCAGGTTTAACACCTAAATACATGGATGTGCCAGAGCTAGTCGCTAATACCTACTTTACACCAATGGCATTTGATTCACTGCTATTAGCACCGACTAAAGCTGAAAATGGTTCACACTACGCCATTCCAGTGCCTGATTTTAAGTTCAGTGTTTATAAGCAAGTAGAGAATATTACTCTTGCTGTGAATAGCGCTGAAATTATCTTCGCTATTGATGCGCCAGTAACGCTAACACATAGCAATGGCGATACAGTTGTGATTGATAAAGGTCAGTCTGTTTTTATTCCAGCTTACGCTGAGCAGTACCAAGTAACTTGTACTGGCAGTTTTGCTCGTGCTTATAACTAAGCTCTGTTAAATCATTAACCTTTATCGAAAGCGACAGATTCTTCTGTCGCTTTTTTCGTATCGGTTAGTGTGAAGTAACTCACTAAAATTCTGCGTTATAGCTAATGTCAATGCGTGATATTTACAGTGATTGAAAAATTATTTGAATTTCAATTTATTCCTTTCATTAAACTGATTTTAT
>NZ_SSMG01000284.1 GCF_009873615.1 Photobacterium lucens | reverse complement strand
AGTGGTGGGCGATACCGGGCTCGAACCAGTGACCCCCTCCTTGTAAGGGAGGTGCTCTCCCAACTGAGCTAATCGCCCTCCGATGTTTTACATCTTCGAGGAGAAGATGGTGGGTCGTGCAGGATTCGAACCTGCGACCAATTGATTAAAAGTCAACTGCTCTACCAACTGAGCTAACGACCCAATTTTCACTTCAAAGAGAAGTGGCGTCCCGTAGGGGAGTCGAACCCCTGTTACCGCCGTGAAAGGGCGGTGTCCTAGGCCTCTAGACGAACGGGACAATGTTCATACTTA
>NZ_SSMG01000283.1 GCF_009873615.1 Photobacterium lucens | reverse complement strand
TATCAATACTAGTCTTTAATAGATGATGTGACCATATAACTTGTTATTTTTAAATGAAAAGCGTGCACTTTGTCAGAACGCCGTGTTTTATATGCAGAGAATATCCGTACATTGATAGTTAAATTTTTTAAAATCTTATTGCTGAGGCATGCGCCTGAAAAAATATGGCTAAAGTCTGTTATTAAGTATTGATATAGATAGGCTGAAGCAATGGCATGGCGAATATTTTTAGCTCTCATTGCGTGTAGTAGCATCGCTGCATGTAATAGTGATAATAGCAATTCTGTAAAAGTAAATACTCCTACCGACCCTGCGCAGTCAGAGGCTGTTGTTGAACAAGTCGATAATAGCGATGCTGTTGAACCTGAACCTGAACCTGAACCTGAACCTGAACCTGAATTAGAAGAAGTGACGCGTTCAGAGCCTGAGTGTGATGTAGAAACGGTTAATTTATTAGACTTTGTCCCATGGCAGCGCGAAGAAGGCTGGTGGGTAGGTGAATATACGTTCTTAGGGGCGGATGGTAATCCCAATGTCTCAGCAAGCTGGCCTTATCGTTACGATCATTATCGCGGGTTTATTCATTTAGAGGTCATAGGAAACAGCATTAAGCAACGCAATGTTTTTTTATATCCAGCTAAAGCTGCCGCTGAATGTGAATCGGATCAGGACGTTGTTGGCGCGGGTGTGTGTGGCGATAACGGTAATGAAAAAGTGTTCAGTGCAGATCAAACCGCGTCAGATTGTGAAGGGAATTTAGCCGGCCCCTTTGAAGCGTTTGGTATGACGTTAAGTACGACAACGACATTAATTGGTGATGACACAGTGTTGTATCAAGTACGATTACCAGATGGCAGTTTTACCCAAAATCAATTAACAACATTACCTCCTAATAATACCCGAGTGCGTACCGCTCAAGGTTTCTTTATGGGCGCGCCTACTTATGCGAGCTATTATCGAGAACGTAAGGTGACACAAGAAGAATTTGTTCAGTTGTTAGAAGAAACACGTCAAGAATACAATATCTTAGAAACAGATTATTGTGGCTATGACTCAGGAGGGAGCCCAAGTGGCGTTACATGTGACGAGCACTTTGGTGTGACGCTTGGGGAGTGATATACAGCGTGTAGCGAAATTTAGGAGATAAAATAAAGACCAATAACGATAACGTTGTTGGTCTTTATTTTGATACCCAAGTAACTTCAAGATGCAGTGTTTAGCGAGACGACCTTAGTTCTCAGGCGCGGTAACGATTCGAAGATATAGTGGTTCTACATTGAGAATTGTTAACAAAGTCTGAGAGCTAAGGACGCTCGCCCTTTGGGAGCGTGTCACTGAATCAGGCATCTTGAAGTCGCTTGGGTATATGATCATCAGTGGATGCTGCGGCTCACTTCAACGTTGCCATGAGCTTGAATCGATGTGCCTTCAGACATGGAATGAGCACAGCCGATAATGAATATGCTAAGAAAGGCTAGCACAATCCAATTATTCATTGTTTATCTCGAAATTAGTGTTAAGGAGGATAAACCTTACGCAGTTCACTAAATAGATTCAAGTGGGCAAAAATGAGCTGTTATGCATGAGTTTTCGTTGGTATTAAATTGTGATTAAAGGCGGGAATTAGTAAGTAACGCGTATGTTTGCTTTTAAATGTATATTAAAATCAGATGCTTTAATCTATTAAATTCAAAATAGCCGCATGACGATACAAGCACAAACTGCTGCGTTTACGATTACATACGATCCTAAAAATATTCACTCATTAAGCAATGGTCTGAAAGATTACCGTCAGTTCATTCAACAAGAACAAGCCTTTAGTGACTTTCACTGTCATGTTCGTTTTAAATTAGCAGACAATACCGACGACAGCTTGGCTGAATTACTGCATGATCCCATTTTAAAAACTCTTTTATCATTTAGTGATGTCAGCCTTACCGAATTAGCTCAAAATCATAAATTAGCAGACTGTTATATTGAGCCTGAAACCGCTTTTTTCTTACGAGCATTAACGCATCCTAAATTAGAAGATGAGCTTAAACAAACAGCGGTAGTGCTAAGTCAGGTGTCTCGTCGAATAAATGATTCTGCAGAAATGTGGATATCTGATACTGAGGTACTAGGGCTATCAGCATTGCTCGCTTTAGCACTTAAATATCCAAAATATACCTATCTATTAGCCGCTTATATTGTTCCATATTGGGATACAGAACATGCGCCTTTTGGTGAAGAAGTATTAGCGTTGGTTGCAAGCCACCATGGTTACAGTCACGATATGCTAAAAGCATTTTGCTATTGCGATAACGACAGTGCCCGCGCCAAAATGTTTGCTTTGCAACATACGACTTATGATGAGCATCAAGCAGCAGTCGGTGATGCTAAGCCTCAATCATTGCTAGATATCTTCCGCCAGCAACCACAAGAGTTTGAAGTATTTAAAAAACTACTTAAGCAGCGTTTTTCTGAACAAGATTATCTTCAGTATGTTGATGATGAACGTTATTACAATGAAGATCCTATTCGTAGCTTTGTCATGTCTTTAGTCGCCACCGATGACGGTTCGGGTTGCTACGATACTGATGAACAATCTCTTACGATGAGTGAGGCATGGTTTATTGATTCATCTGCCGATGATGCGGCTGCTGATCTTAAATTAGACGTAGAAACTTATTTAGGTCGATCAATTGTGGCACCTAAAACGATCGAAGAAGATGACGATCTGACTGAGCATTATTATCGTGGAACTGGAATTTCCCAGTGGAAAGCTTTTATTACTGGAGCATTAAATCACGGTAGAGAAATATGGGATTTTATTGTTAGTGGTGACAATGAGCAGATACTGGAACAGGTTGAACCTTGTGATATTGAAGGGTTGATCCGAGCAGGTAACTATCAACTTATTGGTAAAGTAAATTATTTTGTCGGCAGCTTTGATTCATTTGATAGTGAATTAGAGAAGATTATTTATGACGTACTTGCTGATTGGACGTTTGATGATGATGGTGAAGCGAATGAGTCTGAGGGGCGTTTTAAGTTATTTCGTCTATTAGATGTGCTTTATCGATGCAATGGTAATAAAGGGTTTGATCCTAATTTTATCGAGCATATGGTCACTGAATATGAGTTCTTTAGTCACAGTGAGTTTATGGCTCGTTATCCTGGTGATTGGCGAATGATGTTCAGTCACGCGCTGGATTCATTTTCAGGCTATCGCAGTAATATTGAACGTAATGAAGCGGAAAGCTTGTATGCATTGACGCAACAACATCGATCAGAAGTTGCTGAGTTTATAGACAAGATGGCAAGCGATGAAGACTGTGAACAGATAACCTTACTGGGTCTTTGTGCCATTATTGCTTATTTTGATCAGCAATATGTCGTGAGTGATGAGCTCACTCAAAAAGCATTACAGATCTTAAATGATCAGCTTGTTGCTGCTATTTATCAGCAAACGGCAGAAACAAGTCTGTTCCAGTGCGCAAAAAAACGTCGTTATCGCAATGATTGCAGTAAGCTAGATGAAGCTCAAATCAGCCAAATAAATCAGGATTGGCAAGTCGTAGAGAAATACCTAAAAGGGGATACGCAAGATTTTGAGCTTGCTTTAACTGCGTTTGAAAAGCATCAAGTACGTTGTGATGAAGAAGATGCACTTTTCCGTGCGTTACCGCATTACGAATTTTTACGTGATTTTGATGATAAAGCCCAAAAATTATTAGTTTGTGCCCAAATTATTGCTCAGTTTTCTCAATCATCGATTCAGCTTTTCGCTCAACGTTATGTGGCGTTGTGGTTGCACATAGCACCAACGAAAACTTTGAAGATGTTGGCTTATTTTCATGTTAAACCCCGTTACGGTCATGAGTCCTACAACGACTTTGATAAACGTCATCACCAAAAAATTGCATTTATCGAACAACTACAAGGTGTAACGGCTGTTGGTGAAAGCGCTTATTTGTTAGAAAACTTGATTGGTGAAATGCCAAGCGATACTGATATGCAAGTAGTGTTTGAACTTTGGTTTAAGCAATTTCAAGAGGAATTATCGTTACCAGAAGAGCAACGTAGTTTACATCATGCTCTCACCATTATTTTGCCGCGTTATCAGCAAATATTCATGACAGAGCTGAAGCAATTTAATTCGGCTCTTATCCCTAACTATTTTGAACAAACGCTGTTGGATTTAGTGATAAATCGTGTCACGCAACGTATTCAAAATACGATTCATGACAAACGTGAATTCAATCAGCAAGAACGACATGATATTGAAGTTGTGCGTCAATATCTGTTGTTAGATACACCAGCTTCGTCAGCTCAAATTGATGCTGTTGTGTCAATGATGGAAAAACGCTATATCAATGACTTTAATAGTCCTTATGGTGGTATTGAGCTTGATAAGCTGTTTTGGCATTTGTCTTCAGTACAACAAGACAACCTCATGCAGATCTATATTCATCACCGTGATATGTCCTTTGATGTTTTGTGCCAGTGGCGTAATGAAGAGCAACCATATTGGCTTTGTGAACGAGCACAGGGATTAGGAATGAACACGCTGCAATTGCTGCGGTTGATCCTTAAAGAGAAGTGGCATAACTGCTTAGTTTTATTACCTAATCAAGACCTACTTGCTGAGCAGGCACAAACGCTGGATATCGAAACGTTATATCAGCTATTAATTAATGTCGCTAAGTTAGGCAATTTTGAACACTTTATTACCTCGTTTAAAGATCACGCTTCACGTCGGATCCGTGATCTCGTCGCTGACATTCAGAATGGCAAATATGCACCATTGCATTCTTCTCTGCTTGAAGTAATCAATTACGGTATTTATACAGAAGTAGGGACAGTTGAAGAGGGAGAGTTAGCTGAACTAGACGATACTGATGATGAGTTTGTGACTGTTACCCAACTTGAGCACCAAAAGGAAACATTGCTAGTAGAAGCGGAACTCGGTGTGATGATTGGTATGAGGGTCGGCTATTTCAGCGATGATGAAGAACAAGCATTACCTGAAGTATTAGCGTTTAAAGTGCGTGTTCATCATCCTTATATTCGAAGTCATGACGGGTATGTTTCGCAGTGGGATTCGGAAGTGACACTAGATTATAGCTGTTATGTGGGATGGACGTTTTCACATAAGAGCTTGTGTGTTGCTGGTATATACAAGATCGAATTACTGGATTTAAAAGATAATGTGATTGAATCAAAAACGTTTCATGTTGTCTCTAAACGCCCGCTGCTCGTTGATGCTTTGGTAGAGCAATATCAAAGCAGCGACTTAGTACAGCATCAAGTGGGGTGTTTAAATTTAAGTGATAAAGCGTTGACGATTGTTGATGCTAAAAAGCACTGTGATACGTTGAATATTGCTCATCAACTTGAGAACAGTTTAATCAACGTTTATAGCTATTTTGATGATAAACAATTGGCATTTAGTGAACTTCGTTTAAATGATTCCTCGGTACAACATTGGTACATTGCTTCTAATCAATTACGCATGTTTATTGAAAAACGTGTGAAAGGTAAAAAGCTGCTATTGGGCACGGCAGCGGCAACAAAATTTGCGTTAGACAACAAACAGCAGTGGCACAAAGTAGTGAATCGTAAATCACCAGTGTCTTTATTTCAGCCTCAAGAGTCCAAAGCAGATAATGTACTTGCTTTACATTTGGACAAAGGGGGTTTTAGAACATTAGTTGGTTACAGTGCTGATGGAAAGCCATGTTGTATCGTACTGGCTCATATGAAAATAGGGTTATTTAGACGCTTATTATTACGTATGGTAGCAAAAGTTGCGCAGAATGCGATTAGTGATAAAGGATTGCCATCGACACTCTAAATTCAATCTTGATGTTATCTATACCTAAAGTATGAAAAAAGCCGTAGTGTTTCACTGCGGTTTTTTGTTTTGTGGGGGAAAGTCAGAAATGGAGCGGATAACGGGAATCGAACCCGTGTCATGAGCTTGGGAAGCTCAGGTAATGCCATTATACGATACCCGCTCTGTTATTTTTAAATTAGAACTCTGAGATAAGTCCGTCAAACAGTATTGGTTAGAAAAGAGTATTTATTAATAAAATGCGCCAAATAAAGAATAAGCT
>NZ_SSMG01000282.1 GCF_009873615.1 Photobacterium lucens | reverse complement strand
TATCCATACATAATAAACATACATCTCTATAAGGTTTATCAAAATGTCTATTCAGAGCATAACATCAGGCACGGTGTTTAAGCATGGATCATTTTTATCAAACATGCGTTATTCAGACACCACAGGGATTGATAGAATCAGAAAGAAGTTTCGCCTCTATTGCTGGTGTGTTTTATCGCCTAAAGTTACTAATGAATTAATAAGCTGCTTCGATGATCCATTACTTAAAAAATTAATTACGGTACACCCGTCTTTTATTGAAAAGCCTCTAAAACCATACGGTTGCTTATCATGGGATAAAAACCAAAGAACACTGATGCTGAAAAAGCATCTGCAATTTATGCTGAACAATTTTTCTTCAAACCTTTTAAATATATACCAGCATAAAGGCTATAAACTTTGGCAAATAACAGATAAGAACGACAATACTTACAATATATACCTTGATGCTGGTTACTCACGCGAGGGCTCTATCGGCATTACATTAACGGATAATAACGATACACAGTTGTATTGTATTAGTTTCACCGTTAACCAGGAGAAAAGCCTTTTACATATTGGTGCTTTACAAGGTCCAGACAGTGATATTGAAAACCGTCAAGCACTTATTAAACAGTTAACCAAAGGATTATATGGCTTACGTCCTAAAGCATTAATGGTTGAATTAGTTCTTATTTTTGCTGATTGTTACCAATTAAAAAATATTACCGCTGTTAGCAATAAAGGTCATATTTACCAAGCGCTACGTTATATTGGTTCAAAACGCACAGCTGTTAGTTGTGACTATGATGAGTTATGGCAAGAATATAATGGTATCAAACAAAATAAAGAATTATATCAGTTGCCGTTATCACCGAAACGAAAAGACTTAACCCTACTCAATCGAAATAAGCGCAAATTGTATAAACATCGTTATCAGTGGCTTGATGAGTTAAAACCATCACTGCAATTAGCTCTTCAATCATCAAAGTAAAAAGAAAAGCCTCAACAAAAAATAAAGGCTCTGAAGTCAGAGCCTTTTTTAATCTTTGTTCTAAACCTAAGCTGTCTGTTAATGGTTGTTATTAACATTCCCTAGCTTTAACCAAGTATCAATAACGGTATCTGGGTTTAATGATACCGAGCTAATACCTTGATCCATTAACCACTTGGCTAAATCATCATGATCAGATGGTCCTTGACCACAAATTCCGACGTACTTACCTGCTTTTGTTGCCGCATCAATCGCCATTTTCAGCATTGCTTTAACCGCTGGGTTACGCTCATCAAAGAGATGCGCAACATCACCAGAATCACGATCTAAACCAAGCGTTAATTGAGTCATGTCATTAGAACCAATCGAGAAACCATCAAAGTACTTTAAGAAATCATCCGCCAGTACTGCGTTTGATGGCAGTTCACACATCATGATCACTTTCAGACCTTGATCGCCACGGCGTAAGTCGTTTTTCGCCAGTAATTCAATAACCGATGCAGCTTCACTCGGTGTACGAACAAACGGGATCATAATCTCTACGTTCTTTAAACCCATTTCATTACGAACACGTTTGATCGCTTGTGTTTCAAGTTCAAAGCAATCTTCAAACACAGGAGAGATATAACGAGATGCACCACGGAAACCTAACATAGGGTTCTCTTCATGAGGCTCGAAACTTTGACCACCAATTAAGTTACTGTACTCATTCGATTTAAAATCAGACATACGTACAATCACACGTTTTGGCCAGAATGCCGCAGCAATAGTTGAGATACCTTCAGTCAGTTTACTTACATAGAAATCAATAGGATCGTTATAGCCTTTGATTTTCTCGCTGATCTGCGCTTTTAACTCGTCACTTTGTGCATCAAAGTTAAGTAACGCTTTCGGGTGAATACCAATCATTTTATTGATGATAAATTCCAAACGCGCTAAACCAACTCCTTCATTCGGTAGCTGCGCAAAATCGAATGCGCGCTCAGGGTTACCCACATTCATCATCACTTTCGTTGGTAGCATGGGTAGTTCATCTACCGAAGAGCGTCGAACTTCATAATTCAACTCACCTTGATAAACATAACCTGTTTCACCTTCTGCACATGAAGCAGTAATAACAGCACCATCTGTTAATACTTCTGTAGCGTTACCACACCCTACAATGGCAGGAATACCTAACTCACGGGCAATAATGGCAGCGTGACATGTACGACCGCCTCGATTAGTAATGATCGCTGAAGCACGCTTCATTACAGGTTCCCAATCTGGATCTGTCATATCAGTAACAAGGACATCCCCTTCTTGAACCAGTGACATTTGATCAAGTGAATCAACCAGACGTACTTTACCGCTACCAATACGCTGCCCAATCGCGCGACCTTCTAATAACACATCGGCTTTATTATTTAGCTCATAGCGCTCAATTACGTTTTGAGATCCTTGCGAACATACCGTTTCAGGACGCGCTTGAACAATGTAAAGCTTGCCATCAATACCATCTTTCGCCCACTCAATATCCATCGGACGTTGATAGTGCTTTTCAATGATCATTGCTTGTTTAGCAAGCTCTTTAATTTCTTCATCATTAATTGAGAACTGGTGCTGTTCTTCGACTGAAGTATCAACAATGTCGACTTGCTTACCAATCTCTTGGTTATCTGAATAGATCATCTTGATGAGTTTTGAGCCAAAGTTCTTTCTTACGATCGGTGCATGTCCAGCTGCAAGCATTGGCTTGTGAACATAAAACTCATCAGGGTTTACTGCGCCCTGCACCACCATTTCACCTAAGCCCCAAGATGAGGTAATGAACACCACTTGATCAAAACCAGATTCAGTATCTAAGGTAAACATTACCCCAGAGGCTGCTTTATCAGAACGTACCATGCGTTGAATACCCGCAGACAGTGCAATGCCCTTATGATCAAAACCTTGGTGAACACGGTAAGAAATGGCACGGTCATTAAACAATGATGCATACACATGCTTCGTTGCTTCTAAAACGGCATCAACGCCTTTTACATTAAGAAATGTTTCTTGTTGCCCCGCAAAGGAAGCATCAGGTAAGTCTTCTGCGGTTGCAGATGAACGAACCGCGACGGAAAGTGCTTGATTACCATCAATCAATTCAAGGTAATCACGACGGATGCTCGCTTCTAATTCAGTTGGAAATGGCGCATCTAAAATCCAATTACGGATGGTAGCACCTATTTCACGTAGTGCATCTACGTCATTAACATCAAGAGTACCTAGCAAATCGTAAATACGATTATTCAGCCCTTCATACTCTAAAAACTCATGGTATGCGTGGGAGGTAGTCGCGAACCCGTTAGGAACAGACACTCCCGCATTTGAAAGGTTTGAGACCATTTCACCAAGCGAGGCATTCTTACCGCCAACTTGGTTCACATCATTCATTGATAACGTATTGAACCAAAGGGTGTGCTTTTGCATGTGTTTCTCCAACAATAATCAACTACCATGTAAAGAAAAGGCAAACGATTGCTTAAATTGGCAAAAAATTTTACTTTTAAGTCAGGTTGTGGACTTGGTAGCAAAATGTTTGATCACTTTTCTATACCTTAAGCGCATCTTATCTAAATTTATTTTATGATTTAAACTTATTATGCATCCCAAAATTAGAACTCGTGACGTATTCTACATTTCTGATGGAACCGCTATTACTTGTCAGACAGTTGGTCATGCTGTGCTTGCTCAGTTCCCTCTTAAAGTCAATGAACAGACCTTTCCCTTTATTGAGAATGGGCACAAAGTCACTGAAGTGATAAAAGAGATAGAACGATCTTTTTTAGCGACAGGAGAAAAGCCTTTGGTGTTTTTTTCTATGGTCGTACCTGACATCAAGCAACAACTCCTCTCTGCCAATGCCCTGTTCTACGATGTATTACAAACCATGGTCAATTTCGTTGCTGAAGATCTACAGCTAGAGCCCAAGCCACAGCTGCAACGCTCACACAGTGTCGGTAAAGATCAAGATGGTTATTTTGATCGAATAGCAGCCATCGAATACACCCTCTCCCACGATGATGGCATTTCACTGCGTGGTTTAGAGGAAGCGGATTTAATCTTGCTCGGTGTATCGCGTAGTGGCAAAACACCCACCAGCCTTTATATGGCAATGCAGTTTGGTTTAAGAGTGGTGAACTACCCGTTTATCGCCGAAGATTTAGCAAAAATGCGTTTATTACCTGAATTTGAAATTCATCGCCATAAACTGTTTGGCTTAACCATAGATCCAGAGCGTTTAACGGAGATCCGCAGTAGTCGACTGGCTAACAGTGACTATGCCAGTGAAAAGCAATGTGAATCAGAGCTTCACAGTGTAGAAAGCTTATTTCGACGAGAAGCCATTCCTTACATCAACACATCAAGCATGTCGGTAGAAGAGATCTCAACCCGTATATTAGAAAGAACAGGATTAAAACGCCGTTTATTCTAGTGCCCGTTTGTAATGACTACTTATGACTTCAACTAAAAAAGCTCTGCACAATCGGTTTGTACTGAGCTTTTATTATTCAGCTGATATATTAGTTCTTTGATGGCTCTGGTAGTACCGGAGGCGTACTGTCCATGTAAGTTAAGAAATGCATCCAGATATCATGAGTTCTTTCTTTGGTTAGCTGGGTTTTACAATCTAACGCCATCACATTACGGATTGTACCGTCACGCCACTGCGTATAAACCGCACTGCACTGGGCTTTCATATACACTTCCCAATCTTTCTGCGCTTGCTCAATCGCCTTAACTAGCTTTGGATCTTCTTTATTATGCTCAAGACTAGCTGAAAAATATTTCTCTAATTCTGCCTGTGCTGCATCTAACTTACCTGCTGCACATTCGTTAATTTCAAGGGTGTTACGAGGGTTATCGCAATCCAATACTTTCTTTGCAGCCAATGTGGGGAACGACAAACAAACTAAAGCAAGAAACAGATACTTGTTCATATTTAGCCTCTAAATAACGATAAAAGTCACAGCATTTTCACCAAGAAGTATGTTGTATGTCCTTTGGGTGAATCTGCTAGTTCACCATAAACAGTAAAGCCCAGTTTTTCATAAAATGGTTTGGCTTGAAAATCCAAGGTTTCAGTACGGATTTGCGTTAACTGTTTTTCCTTAGCCAACGTCACTAACTGCTCTATAAGCTTAGTACCAATCCCTTGTCCTCGAGTTTCTTCTGACAGCCAAAGTAACTCTAAAACACAGTAGCTCCACACTACACTCGCTTGCAATCCGCCAACATATTCACCCTTATCATTCTGCGCCATAATCGCAAAACGTAAGCCAGATTCAAACTCACCATCATTAGGTAAATACGGTGCATTAAACGCACTAATACCATCACTTATCACTTGTAATTGATGCTCAGACGGCTGAACAGATACTTCAATTTTCAATGTTTACTCCAATGACGATATACAAAAATAGTGCGTGGAAACTAACATGAAAGTTATCTTCACGCCTTTATTTATCCACTATTCTGCGATATCAAAGCGGGATTTTTATTCACCAGCGATGACCATTGCTCTGATCTTGGCAGCTTTTTCAAAATGATCGAGTTGATGAGTTTTGATCCACCACTCAGCAGCTTCCATTAATAGTTCTGGATCATCATTTTTGTTTTTAAAAAACGCATAAAAAGACACGCCAACATTTTCACCTTTGCTGGCTATTTTCTTATTACATACTTCAATGATTTTATTTCTTAATACCGCTCTCATTACTTTCCTTTAATCTGTTACTTCACTATCAAACGTAAATCTTATCTGGTTATTGTATTTTCTTAGCGTTGGCGTTCGGTTTCTCCAACTCGAAGGATGCGTTGTTTTGTAAATCGGTATATTTTTAGTAGCAAACACGCGATCTAGAACATCCAACACCAAACCCGATAAATCCTTACAGCCAAGAAAACGGTATGACGTATGCTCGGTTGAAGGCATCAATTGAAGTTCTTCTTTTAAAAGCATCTCAAACCGCTGTTCAAAGAGCGACCTGTTACCTTCATAGTACGCATTCATCCCATTTGATAAATTAAAATCACCCACAGTACATGAACACAACACGATCAACGGTTCTATTTGTTCTAAACGATATTCAAGATATGCTTTTTGACTTCCCCATAAACGAAGAAAGTTTCTTGTTCGATATTTGCCAGTGTCTCTATCCCCTTGTGAGCATTGCTCTTGAAGTGCATTCATCACAATCACAGGGTAATAACCATCGGAGGGAAACACATTCGCCGCTTCTAATAAGCCAGCCAAATGCATCAAGATATTCATTCCAGTAACGCCGTTAACAGGTCTTGCTTTTACAATCGTATTGCTAGAAAAATCCGTTACGTTATGGACATTAAACTCTTCAATATGTGGACTTTCAGTCACGATAAGCACAGGGCGCTGATAACATGATTGATGCGTTAGATAGGTATCTATACCTATAAACTTATCGGGATATGATTTGGGTCTTCTGATTTTGGCTTTCGAGTGGCTAACCTTAATAACAGCAATCACTTCATCATTACAGCGTTTCACATCCACCTCCAAGCCCATGAGTTCCTATTGAGAGGAATAAATACATAACAAATACGTTATGCGCATCAAAACTCTTATGAATAGTTCATGACTCAATCTAATTCAAAGATTTGTTTATGATTTGCTTAGAGAGGAACGCTTAGGCTTTTCGAACATATTACCTATTAGCACTTTGTTGCAAATAAACCACAACCTGACGGACGAGCTTTACTGGCTGAAAACCGTCCCCTAACAGACATAAGTTGCGTATTCAATCATGTATTAGCACCTACGCTAAATACAAAAAATCACCCATTGTTATTTATATATCCGCTCATTTTTATTTCCTTATCAAATCGCCGAGATCATACCATTCCAGAATATTACATTCTCTTACATATGATGGTTTGTTATGATTTTATAAAAGAAATAATATACGCATCCCTCAAAATCATATCCATTAGATACAAATTTCTTTCTTTTGATGAGCGTATATGACAAATAGTCAATCCATTCTTATTGTCGACGATAGTGCTATTATTCAACAAACTACAAAATTAATTTTACTCAAAGGCAAGTTTGAAGCTCAGCGGATCTTTACAGCATCAAATGCTCAAGATGCAGTAAAACTATGTCAGAGACAAATGTTTGATATCATTTTTATCGATTTCAACTTAGGGCTAGGAAGCACTGGTCTTCAGCTACTTGAAAGGCTCCATCACAATCAATTAATCGCACATAATCCGCTTATTTTTATTGTTACAGCTGATGACTCAGAATCTATTCTTATGGGTTTTTCTGAATATCAACCGACCGATTATTTAATTAAACCCTTTCGACTAGAAACCCTTACATCTCGAATTAATTTTCATTTTAATAAACATAATTTCGATAATGCTGTATTCGAAAATTATCAATCAAATGGTTGGTTTGGTGCACAACGATTTTTAGAGAATAACTCTTACTGTGACAAATATTGGTCTGCAGTAACAACACTCGCTAAACGATTACTTATTAATAATAAAAGCGAAAATCATACTGACATTGAACTTATGCTCAATGATATTTTGCAACAAAATGACTATGTCCCAGCTAAATTATTATTAGCACAGCTGTGGTTATCACAAAATAAGCTCGAACAATTACTCCCTTTTTTAACCTCTATTAATTCTTCGAGTCCACAACAACATTTAAGTTTATTAGATCTAAAAGCAAGGGCTGCGATCAAACAAAACCGTATCAGTATGGGGTATGAGTTTTGGTTATCAGCACACAAGTTAAGCCGTAATAATCTGTACCGTTTATTTGGACTGATTTGGATTGAATTCTGCCTTCAACATGATACGGAGATTGATCGTCATATCAGAGAAGCCTGCGCATCACTGCGTTATTCTATTTGGGATAGACCACAAAACTACGCTTTTTTAGTCTGGGTGCAATTACATCAACATAGCAAAAAAAATGTGCCCGTTGAGAAACTTTGGGGACAGATCAGCCAACTGCAAAAATACACCAAACATGATCGCGCTTATCTGTACCTACTACGTGCCTATCAAGCCACCGAAACTCACTCTACTCTTGTCGCTTATCGTGATTTTATGACGGCTATTTCAAGTATTGAAGAACTAGAGCAACATGATTTATCAAGTGAGTTTTTGATCATTGCTCTTAGTGTGGCAATACGTCTTTCAATGCACAGCCATATTGTGAAATATTCACAACAATTAGCGGAAAAATTTAATGATAACCCTAATGAACCGCATAACATCATTAAACAAATTTGGTTAAAGGCACAAACCGCTAAGATCAATGAAAACAAATCAGCTGAATATAAATACGCCCTTCAGTTGGTTAAACAAAAACAATTTCATATCGCGGGTCAGTTAATCGTCACCCTTTGGCCTTTGTATCGCTTTGATATCACTTTAGGTCGCTGCATTGTTGAAATGTACGCTCGAGGTTATTTAGATTTATACCTCAGCGATAAAAACTTGATCATCGAAGCGCGTTGGGTGTTTGAATCACAAGAGAACAAACCTGAATGGTACTTAAAGCTGAAAAGTAAGCACGCAGTACTCAACAAACCTCTTTACTAATTTTCCGAGAAACACTGATGCGCTACTTACTTATCATATTAAGCGTATTGTTCACGTCACAGTGCTGGGCAAATACCGATCACGATCGCACTAAATTAAAAGCGGGCTATCTTGCATTAGGTTGGTCACCTTTACTGTTCACAACCAGTAAAAATGAACTATCGGGGCTTTTACCCGACTTAATGGATCATCTTGCAACAAAAGGTAATTTTGCTGTAGAAGCAGTTGCCTTTAATGATCCTAACGATATTATTTCTGCATTAGAAAAAAATGAGATTGACCTGATTGTCGGTATTAACCGTTCTTTTGAAAGAAAGAAAAAAATGGCATTCAGCCTGCCTATTCTTGCTGTTCCTTATGGCATGATAAGTAATAAATCATATTCAAATAAAGAACAAAAAATCATTGCGATCGAAGATAGTTTTCTGTCGAATGAATTACTACAACAGAAAAGTGATAATATATCAGCGCTGATCATGCCTGATATATTAATTGCTTTAAATTCAGTAGAAACTGGGATTAGTGATGCCTATATTGGTAACGCTATTACACTTCATAATCTTTATCGTAAAGCAAATACTAAAACGAATTTGCAGTTCTCTACTGTAGAACAATTACCATTAGATAAAATGCATATTGCAACGTCTAAGGTTAATTCTTATCTGCTTAATATCATCAATGATGAAATATCTTCATTACAAGATGAGGAATTAGAAAAAATATATAATAAATGGCTAACAAAAAGTCAAATTGAACTATTAGAACATCCTAATGATATAAAACTATCTAAGATTGAAAAAGATTATCTTAATTCAGTTTCCACCCTACGTATTGGCTACAATTTTGATAAAACATGTTACAAAGAAAACGACACCATCTACCTTCAAGTAGCTGATATTATAAAAAAGTTCAGCGATATACTTGGTGTGCAGTTTAAGTTTGTGCATGTTGATGACTACGATATGGCCAAAGAAATGCTCAATCGTGGTGAGATTGATATTTTAAGCGCTGTCGCGATCTCTCCTCTACGTAAAAAACAAGTACACTTCACCATGCCATTTGGTAGTGAATCTTGGGTTATTGTTAATAAATTTTCAAATAATAATATTTACGGTATCAGCAGAAATGAGTCAATTGGTGTTATTGATACAGGATTTGTAAAAAGTTTAACGAAGAACTTGTATCCAAATAATAACATGGTCACTTTTGACTCACAAAAAAGTTTACTTATGGGATTAATCAATAATGATATTGATTATGCCGTTATCTCTCTTTCTCAAGTACAGATATTATTGCAAAATGAATTTTTAGGACAATTAAAAATTGTTCCAAGTAAATTAGATAATCACCCTCGCAGTATTAGCT
>NZ_SSMG01000281.1 GCF_009873615.1 Photobacterium lucens | reverse complement strand
ATCATTGATAAATCTTTTTGACTAATCATTCAACGAGTGCCCACACAGATTGCATGGTCAAATTGTTAAAGAACAATCTTCAGCGAAACTAAAACTTTTAAACCGTTTCAAGCTTTCGTTGAAGTGGATGGCCATTCTAACGAAATAAGTTTTGGTGTCAAACACTTTTTCAACTTATTTTCTTAAATCTTTCATCCTATCGTCACAAACCGAAATCCTTATTGGAAGCCGTTGCCGTGTCGATGAGGCGGCATTATAGGGACAAAACAAGGCTTAGCAAGTAATAATTCACTTTTCTTGAAAAAAAGACACTTTTAGATCAAAAAGCAATCAACCATCTATTTTCTGCATCCTTGTTGCTTAAACACTTGAGTAAATTCGCTCACTTTTTGCCAATCGGTGTATTCAACTTCTTTGGTTGTATCTGTTTCACCACCAGTAATTTTCATAATGAGCTTAATCATGGTGCGATCAAAGAAGTTATAACGTGGGTATCTCAGTGCTCCTGCAAAAACACCAATCAGTGCAGGTTGCCATGGTGACTTAATTAAGAACTTCTTAATGTATGCACTTCCCTCTGGGGTATCTTTACCTTCTTTGCGCGCTGTCAGGTTCACACAAAAGAAAGCAACATTATCTTGTGATAATTGTGCTTGGTATTTATTGATAAAAGCGTAGAGCTTTTTATTAAAGTGACCATAACGAATAGAAGCCCCAACCAGTACACGATCATAAGCGCTAAAATCCACGTTAGGCTCATCATGGATATTCATATACTCACAGCTGTACTGTTCACCTAGCGCTTGCTCGATATAGTTTAAAATTTTCTTGGTTTGCCCTTCGCAACTGGAAAACAGAAATAAGACCTTTTCCATAAGTACCTCTTTAGTTACGCCAGAACGTCGGCGTAAACAAAACTAATAGTGTAAAGACTTCTAATCGTCCAAATAACATGGAGATGATTAATATCCACTTTGCAGAATCGTTGATTTCGCCAAAATGGACAGCGACTTCTCCTAAGCCTGGGCCTAAGTTATTCAATGTCGCAGCAACGGCAGAGAATGCGGTCAGTTCATCAAGCCCTGTTGCAATCAATGCCAGCATACAAATTACAAACACAAGCGCATAAGCAGAGAAGAATCCCCATACCGCATCAACAACACGTTGTGGGAGTGCTTTATTACCTAACTTAATGGTGTATACCGCTCTTGGGTGTACAAGACGTTTTAGTTCACGTACCCCTTGCAGTGAAAGTAATAAAATTCGGATCACTTTCATACCACCACCGGTTGAACCTGCACATCCACCTATAAAAGAGGAGAATAAAAGTAGTACAGGTAAAAACAATGGCCAGTCGGAAAAACCTGTGGTCGTAAAACCTGCGGTGGTAGAAATCGATACCGTTTGGAACAGTGCTTGATCAAACGCCGTAAAGTAAGAGTCGTACGGGCTGTGTTTAATAAGTAGACCAAAACAGATGGCAAACAAAATAAACTGTACCCCAAGAAAAGCTCTAAACTCTGGATCACGCCAATAGGTTTTCAAATGCACGCCACCATTACCAAAGGCGGCAAAGTGCAACGAGAAGTTACAGGCAGAGATTAACAAGAACACCACGGTGATCATGTTAATAGTTGGGCTGTTGAAATACCCCATACTGGCATCATGGGTTGAGAAGCCACCAATCGCGATGGTTGAGAAACTATGGGAAATCGCATCAAAGCCTGACATCCCAGCGAGCCAAAACGCAAAGGCGCAGCTTACGGTTAATGCTAGATAGATGTACCACAAGGTTTTGGCTGTTTCCGCAATACGGGGAGTCATCTTACTGTCTTTGACCGGACCTGGAATTTCAGCACGGTAAAGCTGCATACCACCGATCCCAAGCACTGGCAAAATAGCCACTGCTAATACGATGATACCCATACCACCAAACCACTGTAGTAGCTGGCGGTAAAACAAAATCGCTTTTGGCAGATGATCAAGACCAACGATAACGGTGGCCCCTGTGGTTGTCAGTGCGGAAAAGGATTCAAAAAAGGAGTCGGCAACAGACAAATCAGGGGTTTTCGATAACAAGAAAGGGATTGCACCAGCACTACCGATAACTACCCAGAACAACACGACAATCAGAAAGCCGTCTCGGGCTTTTAGTTCATGACGATGTCGCCTATTTGGTAACCAAAGTGAAGCACCACCAGCAATAAGAATAAAGAACGTAACAACAAACGGGAAACCCGCACCATCACGATAAATTAATGCCACCAATGCGGGAATAAGCATGGTGACACTAAAGAGTGCGAGCAACAGCCCGACGATTCGAATAATTGAACGAAATTGCATGGCCTAAACGGCTCTCACCTTATATAGAGAAATAACTACGACGCTGAGGCTGCAATAATGCGCCCGCCACTACGATTGGTTAATTTGGCACAAAACTCATCCACTATACGACTATCTAGCTCGATCTGCATAGTGACTTGATTACCATAATCAGCATGTAATTGTGTGCCGTTGTATTCACTTAATAGCGACTCAACCAAAGACACCTGATTATATTCACAACTGAGCTCAAGTTCTGACGTGATCACTTTCTGTTTTGTTTCTAATCGTGTCAGTGCTTGTTGTACACCACCACCATAAGCTTTTACTAAGCCACCTGTCCCTAAACGGATCCCACCATAGTAACGTGTTACAACAGCAGTGATTTCACCTACACCAGAGCCTGTTAGCTGAGCAAGAATAGGCTTACCTGCCGTCCCCGATGGCTCACCGTCATCACTAAAGCCCCACTTCATGGAATCTGTTGGACGCCCTGCGACAAATGCCCAACAATTATGGCGGGCATCATGATGACGTTCTTTGATCTGCTGAACAAACTGTTTTGCCGCTTCTATATTAGGGGTATGCGCTAAATAAGTAATAAAGCGACTTTTCTTGATCTCTTCTTCAAATACCACATCTGCGGTAGGAACAAGATAAGGTTCTGAATTCGACATTATTAACGCCTTAGTGAAAAAGGGGGGGCAGGATACCACATTCCTTTCTATCTCGTATCGATGACATCAAAGCCACTATTTTCAACTCACACAAAATTCCAACCTGTATTGAAGTTGAGTCACTCACCACAAATGTTAAACAAATGTTTAAATTAATGTTTGAATTTGTTTCTAACAGAGTTCACACTTAAACCATACCTACAACAGGTCAAACCAGTTAAATCACACCCTGATCCAGCGCAGACTGGAAGATATGGAGATAGAACATGATTTACCAAGGTGAAACCCTATCTGTAAGCTATCTGGAAGATGGTATCGCAGAGCTCAGCCTGAATGCCCAAGGCCCAGTGAACAAATTCAATATTTCGACATTGGAAAGTTTTAACCAAGCGCTGAACACTTTATACCAACAACCCGATTTAAAAGGACTCATCATTACCTCAGCCAAAGATGCCTTTATCGTCGGTGCTGATATTACTGAGTTCCTCGGTTTATTTGCTAAACCCGAAGCCGAGCTCTCTCAATGGCTCTCTCATGCCAACGATATCTTTAATAAGCTAGAAGATCTGCCCGTGCCAACGCTCTCTGCGATTAATGGCTATGCATTAGGTGGTGGCTGTGAGTGTGTACTCGCTACTGACTTTCGAGTTGCTGATACCCAAGCTCGTATTGGGCTGCCTGAAACGAAATTAGGTATCATGCCCGGCTTTGGTGGCACAGTAAGGCTACCACGTTTGATTGGCGCAGATTCTGCCATGGAGATCATTACCGCAGGCAAAGATAAAAAAGCCCAAGATGCATTAAAGCTAGGGATCGTTGATGCCGTTGTTGAACCCGATAATTTAAAATGTGCAGCTCTTGCGATGATCAAAAGTGCCATTGACGGCAAACTTGATTGGCAACAACGTCGCCAGCAAAAACAAGCACCATTAGGTTTAAATAAAATCGAAGCCACCATGAGCTTTACCACCGCAAAAGGCATGGTAGCGAAAGTCGCTGGCAAACATTACCCAGCACCAATGGCTGCTGTGACAGCCATCGAGCAAGCTGCCCGTTGCTCACGCGATGAAGCTCTTGCCATCGAAAACCAGCACTTCGTAAAACTTGCCAAAACCGATGTCGCTGAAGCGTTAGTGAGCATCTTCCTCAACGATCAATACATTAAGAGCCAAGCGAAAAAGGCGACGAAAGTAGCCAAACCCACCGATCATGCCATGGTATTAGGTGCAGGTATTATGGGCGGTGGTATCGCCTATCAATCTGCCTTAAAAGGCACGCCTGTACTTATGAAAGACATTGCCGAAGCATCACTGACATTAGGAATGACGGAAGCGGCAAAACTACTGAATAAAAAACTCGAACGAGGCCGTATTGATGGGTTAACCATGGCATCGGTACTTTCCTCTATTACCCCAAGCCTACATTATGCTGGCGCTGACAGTGTCGATGTCATCGTCGAAGCCGTGGTTGAAAACCCGAAAGTCAAAGCTGCCGTATTAGCAGATGTCGAATCACAGGTTAGCGACGATACCGTGATTGCCTCTAACACCTCCACCATCCCCATTAACCTACTGGCGCAATCACTAAAACGTCCGGAAAACTTCTGTGGGATGCACTTTTTCAACCCTGTACATCGCATGCCATTGGTAGAAATCATTCGTGGTGAAAAAACATCACAACAAACTATCGATCGTATTGTCGCTTATGCAGCGAAAATGGGGAAATCCCCTATCGTCGTCAATGATTGCCCAGGATTCTTTGTTAACCGCGTACTGTTCCCTTATTTCGCTGGTTTTAGCTTATTACTCCAAGACGGTGCTGATTTCGTTCAAGTCGATAAAGTAATGGAAAAGCAATTTGGCTGGCCAATGGGTCCTGCTTATCTCCTTGATGTGGTGGGTATTGATACCGCTCACCATGCACAAACTGTGATGGCTGAAGGTTTCCCCGATCGTATGGGTAAAAACGGCAAAGATGCCATTGATGTAATGTTTGAAGCGCAGCGTTTTGGTCAGAAAAGCGGGATCGGCTTTTTCAGCTACTCACTCGATAGAAAAGGCAAACCCAAAAAATCCCTTTCTGAGGATGCGCATGCTCTATTAGCGCCAGTCAGTAAGCCACAAACCGAATTTGATAGTGACGCCATCATTGCGCGTATGATGATCCCAATGATTAACGAAGTCGTGCGCTGTTTAGAAGAAAACATTATTGCCACGCCAGCAGAAGCTGATATGGCATTGGTATATGGCTTGGGCTTCCCTCCTTTCCGTGGTGGTGTATTCCGCTACCTTGATAGCTTAGGACTGGCAAACTACGTTGAGCTTGCCGATCACTATGCTCACCTTGGTGCGCTCTATGAAGTACCACAAGGATTAAGAGAAAAAGCCGCCCAAGGCGAAACCTACTATAACCACACCGCCAACCTGAACGCTTAAGGATGAGGAGATAACTATGAATAACGTCGTAATTGTTGATTGCATCCGTACCCCTATGGGGCGTTCGAAAGGTGGTGCTTATCGTAATGTTCGAGCAGAAGATCTCTCAGCCCATTTAATGAAAGGCTTGCTTGAACGCAACCCGCAACTGGATCCAAATAGTATTGAAGATATCTACTGGGGCTGTGTGCAACAAACCTTAGAGCAAGGTTTTAACGTCGCCCGCAATGCCGCACTACTGGCAGGTATTCCACATTCGGTCGGTGCGACGACCGTCAACCGTTTATGTGGCTCATCAATGCAAGCACTGCATGATGCATCCCGTGCGATCATGGTTGGCGATGCACAAACCTGCATCATTGGGGGTGTTGAACACATGGGTCATGTACCAATGAACCATGGCGTGGATTTCCATCCAGGTCTGTCTAAATCTGTCGCTAAAGCGGCAGGCATGATGGGCTTAACCGCAGAAATGCTCGGACGTATGCATGGGATCAGCCGAGAAATGCAAGATGTCTTTGCTGCACGCTCCCACCAACGTGCTCATGCTGCCACCCTTGAAGGGCGATTTAATAACGAAATCTTTGCCACTGAAGGGCATGATAAAGATGGTATTTTAAGACGCTTTGAAACCGATGAAGTGATCCGTCCTGAAACCACGGTTGAAGCACTTAGCCAATTGCGCCCGGTGTTTGATCCAGTTAATGGCACAGTAACCGCAGGTTCATCCTCCGCCCTTTCCGATGGCGCTTCAGCCATGCTGATTATGAGTGAACAACACGCCCGAGATTTAGGGCTGCGTATTCGTGCACGTGTTAAATCCATGGCGGTGGCTGGTTGTGATCCCTCAATTATGGGTTATGGACCAGTTCCTGCTACTCAAAAAGCATTAACACGTGCCGGTGTCACTATGGATGATATTGGTATGGTTGAGCTTAACGAAGCCTTTGCAGCCCAATCTCTGCCTTGTGCTAAAGATTTAGGACTACTTGATAAGATGGATGAAAAGGTCAATCTTAACGGCGGTGCGATTGCCTTAGGTCACCCATTAGGTTGTTCGGGCTCTCGTATCTCAACAACCTTGATCAACTTAATGGAAAATCATGATGTTGAACTTGGCCTTGCTACCATGTGTATCGGCCTTGGCCAAGGCATTGCCACCGTATTTGAACGTGTTGATTGATCCAATCGAAAGCTTCATAGATAAAAAGCTTACCCATCACGGTAAGCTTTTTCATTTCCACTTTATCTTTTCTTCTTTTATGACTCTCAACTAAGCTATCTCACTAAAAAATAAAAGAAATACAGCAAATCTATGTTTAGCGTGCATAGATACCATGATTAAGTTTCATTTTATTCATCCCCCTTAACCGATATACACTTAGCCTATATTCACTGTCGAGCATGAATTTACCGGAGCATCGCTATGTTTAAAGCATTAGTACTAGAACAAGAAGATAAAAAAACACTTGCAGGTATTCGCCAACTTGAGACATCAGATCTCCCTGAAGGTGATGTGTTAATTGATGTTGATTATTCTTCACTAAACTACAAAGATGGTTTAGCTATTACTGGTAAAGGTCGTATTGTTCGTCAGTTCCCAATGGTTCCAGGTATCGACTTAACAGGTACTGTGGCTGAATCATCAGATGATCGCTACAAAGCAGGTGACAAAGTTGTCCTAACTGGCTGGGGCGTGGGTGAAGGTCACTGGGGTGGCATGGCTGAAAAAGCACGCCTTAACGCTGATTGGCTAGTACCACTACCGCAAAAGTTCGATGGCAAGCAAGCGATGATGATCGGTACTGCTGGTTTAACCGCAATGCTATGTGTTCAAGCTATTGTTGATGCCGATGTAAAACCAGAAGACGGTGAAATCCTTGTAACAGGTGCGAGCGGCGGTGTTGGCTCAGTAGCCGTTACCTTACTGTCTCAACTTGGCTATAAAGTAGCAGCAGTAACAGGCCGTGCAGAAGTAAACGGTGAACTACTTAAAAAGCTAGGCGCAACAACCATCATTGAGCGTAGCGTATTTGAAGAGCCAGCTCGCCCACTAGACAAACAACTATGGGCAGGTGCTATCGATACCGTAGGTAGCAAGGTACTAGCAAAAGTACTAAGCCAAATTAACTACAATGGCGCAGTGGCTATTTGTGGTCTGGCTGGCGGTTTCGATTTACCAACCACAGTAATGCCATTTATTCTTCGTAACGTTCGCCTACAAGGTGTTGACTCAGTAATGTGTCCGTTCGAAAAACGCCAACAAGCATGGCAACGTCTATCTGAGCTACTACCAGCAAGCTACTTTGAACAAGCATGTCGTGAAGTAGCACTAGAAGAAGTAGCAGAGTGCGCAGAGGCTATCACTAATGGTCAAATCACAGGCCGTGTTGTGATCAAGCTATAATCACTCACCGATTGATATAAATAAGGTCAGCATCATGCTGACCTTTTTATTGCCTGCTATTTAATTAATCCCATATCGTGAATACGCGATTCAATTAACCGGCTACATTCTTCTTTGATGATGTTACGCAGCCAGATCTGCGAAGCGGAATGCTCACACCGTGAATGCCAAATTAATGAATAATCAAATGGCTTAAACTCGAACGGTAACGGCTTCACCACCAAGTTATAACGCTCTGCCACTAAATACGCTAAATCCGCAGGAACGGTAATAATCAATGGCATTTGTTTGATCACCGCCAATGCCGCTTCCAAATGGTATGCTCGCAGCACCATCTTACGTTCAGGATAACCTCGTAGCGCATCATCTATCAGTGATTTCACCCCATCACTGATCGCAATCATCGCATGGGGATAGGTTAAGTAATCATCCAACGTTAGCGGCTGATCAGCCAGTGGATGATCTTCTGCCAGCAAACAAAATACACTCACTAAACCTAACTGCTCATGGCAAAGCGGTTCAACCGGCCCAACAGGTCGGCAAATCGCCATATCACAACCATCACTGGTTAACTGCTCTAATAAGTGATCGTGCTGCAATGGCGCGAACTCTAATGAAATATTCGGTGCTTCTTGATAAACACGAGGCAATGCAAATGGCAAGATGGTTTGCATCGCATAGTCTGTTGTGGCGATCTTAAAATGCTGATCACACAAGCTTGGCTGAAAGTCATTCGGCGTTAGCAAAATACGTAACGATTCTAACGGATCGTTTAACTGCTCATTTATTTCCAACGCACGTTGGGTTGGGATCAATGCTTGCCCTTGGCGAGTAAACAAAGGATCACGTAATAAATCACGCAAACGCCCCAGTACCCGACTCATTGCCGACTGACTTAGATTTAAGCGAACCGCAGCACGACTCACACTGCCTTCATCTAATAACACCTTTAAGGCAACTAATAGGTTTAGATCACGGCGATATACTTCTTCTAATTCCATTAGGCTCTCAAGGATTCAGAATTAATCAAATAGAGAAATATTATGGCGGGATAGATAAAAAAAATCCCGCTTAAATTGCGGGAAAACCCAAGTGATGGGTGTGTTGGTTATGAATGAATTAATTTTCTTCTTCAAATTCAGTGTCATTGGTCAGTTCAAACCAAAGCCCAAGTGCTGCAGAAAACAACCCACCAATAGCAAAAATACCCATTTGCTCTGGGGTGGTTAGCATAATTGCACAGAATGAAATAAAGCACAGTACTGCATAAATTGTCAGTCTATCCGTTGATGTCAGCATACTACTTCCCCCTAATCCTTCAGAAAGAAACGTTAACAACATGTTAATTACGTTACACAGTATATCTTGATTTGCCAAGTGTTATTGATTAATTCTTGTCCATAAGTATGATCTGACGCTTACTAATAAGATGTGTATGTTATGACTGCTATTTTTGATAATCCAACTCATAGCCTAGAAGCGCAAGGACTACGCTGCCCTGAGCCAGTAATGATGGTTCGTAAAACGGTAAGGAAAATGGCCGAAGGCGAAACCCTATTGGTATTGGCTGACGATCCGTCAACCACGCGTGATATTCCTAGCTTCTGCCGTTTCATGGATCACACGCTGCTTGCAGCAGATACAGAAAGCGTCCCTTATCGCTTTTTGATCCAAAAAGGCACGAACTAAACACTAATACTGAATAAAGCAAAAGGCAGCCATCTGGCTGCCTTTTTAATATCGATGACTTTTATTGCAATGAAAAGCACACTACACATCATTCATCTTCTGACGTATAGCTTCAAGCTCATGGTGTAAATCACGTATTTCTTTTTTCATCGGTATGACGTAACGAAGTCGTACCAAGGAATCAATAGCAAGGTATAACGTCACTATTGCGCCCACGACCATTGGCAGCCACATATCGGTCAAAGCCATACCTAACACATTCAGCACCAATGCAAAGTGAAATAACCAACATTGGCTTTTAGGTGAAATCGCGAGAAACCGAGCCATACTCCCTCCTGCAATTTAAACAAAGAAACGCACTACGTTTATTTGCTTTCACTCTAGCACTTCTAACGATAAGGTTCTTATGTCGCTATCACAATTCATTATGAATCACTGCAACATCAGCCGTTATGGCTAAGCGATAGTTTCATGTGAAACACTTAATCGCTTATATGTATTTACATACCAAAACCGGCAGCCACCGCAAGGAATAAAAATAGCGCAGCTGTTACTTTTCGGATCAAACCCAGCGGCATTTTTTCAGCGGATAATTTACCAATTAATACAACAGGCACATTCGCCAATAACATACCAATAGTAGTGCCAAGTACCACCCACATTAATGCATCGTGGTATTTCGCCCCTAGCATGGTGGTCGCGATTTGGGTTTTATCACCAATTTCAGCAATAAAGAATGCGATAAAGCTAGCGATAAATGGTCCACGATTCGATAGCTTTTCATCATCATCGAGTTTATCAGGGATCAATATCCAGCCTGCCATTAGCACAAAACTCACCACCAATACCCACTTTAATACTTCAGGGGTTAAGTAATCAGCAATGGCAACACCAAGCCACGCAGCTAAGGCATGATTAACAATGGTCGCAAGAAAAATGGCACTAATAATAGGAATGGGTTTGCGATATCGACTGGCAAGCAGTAGGGATAATAATTGGGTCTTGTCCCCTATTTCGGCTAGAGCGACAGACGTAATAGAAATAGCTAAAACACTCACAACATACTCTCTGGGGCGGGAATTATTGATACCAATAGCAAAACATACACTCCCCCCCCGGTTTGTGTTGTTTGCCGTTGGTCTTGCCAAATTTATCGCGTTGGATAAATCATAATTACCACGAAGATTTTGCTTCGATTATGTTGATAATTATCTCGTAAGGTGCGAGAGGCTACTCCCCAAAGGAAAGATAAGTCTAACAAAGAAAAGGATAAAATTTAACCTTTAATTAGCCTTTTATAAATACAAAAACGGCGAGCCTAAGCTCGCCGTTTATTTACGTTAACCGTAATATTAACCAAGTGGAGATAAGATGATCTCTACACGACGGTTTTGTGCACGGCCATTCTCAGTGCTGTTTGAAGCGATTGGATTTGCTTCGCCACGACCTTGAGATACCACACGGTTAGCATTTACACCTTGACGGATTAGGTAGTTAGCTACTGCGTCCGCACGTACTTGAGATAAACGAAGGTTGTAAGATTCTGCACCTTTGCTATCTGTAAAGCCTAGTACGTTTAATTGTGTTTTTTCGTACTCTTTAGCAACTAACGCTACGTTGTGTAGCGCATTCATTGCACGATCATTTAGGTTAGCCTGATCGAAACCAAAAGTGATTTCGTTTGGCATGTTTAGAATGATGTTATTACCGTCACGAGTAACACTGATACCAGAAGATGCTAGCTGCTGACGTAGTTTCGCTTCTTGCACATCCATGTAGTAACCGATACCGCCACCTAGTGCAGCACCCGCTGCGGCACCGATAAGTGCACCTTTACCACGGTCGTGCTTACTAGAAGAAGCCACACCAATTGCCGCACCAGCAAGTGCACCAATGATTGAACCGCCAGTGCCTTTCGCTGTTTGTGATTCACCAGTGTATGGGTTCACTGTTGAACAGCCAGCCATAGTTACAGAAGCGACAACAGAAATCACTGCCGCACGCACCCACTTTTTAGATGCCATTGCTTTATTTTGAGCCATCTTTTTGAGTATCCGTATGCTCGATATAGAATCGATAAATTAGAAATTTATTATACTGGCAATAACAGCCAGAAATATTTGTCGCATATTGTAATCAACAACGCTATATGAGGCATCAAGAGAATGTAAAAATTCCCTTAATTCAAAACAAAACTGCATGAACGTGGAAGAATTTTGGTAAATCCCCTTAAAGATGTGTAAAAAACACGCACTGCCCCTACTCGCCTCAGGGCTGGCGAGGTATACTGGATTATTACTCTTTTTAATCCACTAATCTCGCGAAGCTGACAATGCAGAAATACGATATTAAAACCTTTCAGGGCATGATCCTCGCGCTGCAGGATTACTGGGGCCAACAAGGTTGTACTATTGTGCAACCACTAGACATGGAAGTGGGCGCAGGTACTTCTCACCCAATGACATGTTTACGTGCTCTAGGTCCAGAACCAATTGCAGCAGCGTATGTACAACCATCTCGCCGCCCAACTGACGGTCGTTACGGTGAAAACCCTAACCGTCTACAGCACTACTACCAGTTCCAAGTGATGCTAAAGCCATCACCTGACAACATTCAAGAACTGTACTTAGGCTCATTAGAAGTACTAGGTATCGACACTAAAGTGCACGACATCCGTTTCGTTGAAGACAACTGGGAAAACCCAACCTTGGGTGCTTGGGGTCTTGGCTGGGAAGTTTGGCTAAACGGCATGGAAGTAACACAGTTTACTTACTTCCAGCAGGTTGGTGGCCTTGAGTGTAAACCTGTAACAGGTGAAATCACTTACGGTATCGAGCGTCTTGCTATGTACATCCAGAACGTTGATTCTGTGTACGATCTAGTGTGGACAGATGGTCCTCTAGGTAAAGTGACTTACGGTGATATCTTCCACCAAAACGAAGTTGAGCAATCAACTTACAACTTCGAACACGCCGACGTCGATTTCCTATTCACATTCTTCGACCAATGTGAAAAAGAAGCAACGCAACTACTAGAGCTAGAGCAGCCTCTACCATTGCCAGCTTACGAGCGTATTTTGAAAGCAGCACACGCATTTAACCTATTAGATGCACGTAAAGCGATCTCAGTAACTGAACGTCAACGTTACATTCTGCGTATCCGCAACTTAACTAAACAAGTTGCTGAAGCTTACTACGCATCTCGTGAAGCACTTGGCTTCCCAATGTGTAAAAAAGACAAGTAAGGGATCGCCATGACACAGAAGAATTTCTTAATCGAGCTAGGTACTGAAGAGCTACCACCAAAAGCACTACGTACCCTAGCTGAAGCTTTTGCTGCTAACTTTGAAGCAGAGCTAAAAGCGGCAGATCTACCTCATGATGGTATCAAGTGGTATGCAGCTCCTCGCCGTTTAGCACTTAAAGTAACAGGTCTTGCTGAAAACCAACCTGATAAAGTAGTTGAGAAGCGTGGTCCTGCTATCGCTTCAGCATTTGATGCCGACGGTAACCCAACCAAAGCAGCACAAGGCTGGGCTCGTGGTAACGGTATTACTGTTGACCAGGCTGAGCGCATGGTAACAGACAAAGGCGAATGGCTACTGTTCAAACAAGAAGTGAAAGGCCAACCGGCACAAACACTACTTCCTGAACTAGCAGCAGCAGCTCTTGCTAAGCTTCCTATCCCACGTCCAATGCGTTGGGGTGACAAAGAAACGCAATTTATCCGTCCAGTGAAAACACTGACCATGCTATTGGGTGACGAGCTAGTTGAAGGCACTATCTTAGGTGTTTCTTCTGCACGTACTATCCGCGGTCACCGTTTCATGGGTGAAGCTGAATTTACTATCGACAATGCTGATCAATACCCTGCAATTCTAGAAGAGCGCGGTAAAGTGATGGCTGACTATGAAGCACGTAAAGCAATCATCGTTGCTGACGCGCAGAAAGCAGCACAAGCTGTTGGCGGTACAGCCGATCTAGAAGACGATTTAGTTGAAGAAGTGACCTCTCTTGTTGAATGGCCTGTTGTACTAACAGCATCATTTGAAGAGAAGTTCCTAAAAGTGCCTTCTGAAGCTTTGGTTTACACCATGAAAGGCGATCAGAAGTACTTCCCTGTTTACGATGCTGAAGGCAAGCTTGTACCTAAGTTCATCTTCGTATCAAACATCATCTCTAACGATCCAAGCCAAATCATCTCAGGTAACGAGAAAGTGGTTCGTCCTCGTCTAGCAGATGCTGAGTTCTTCTTTAACACTGACCTTAAGAGCAAGTTGATTGATCGCCTTCCTCAACTAGAGACTGCGATTTTCCAACAGCAACTAGGTACGATTAAAGATAAAACAGATCGCATTACAGAGCTTGCTGGCTACATTGCTGACAAGATCGGTGCAGACGTTGATAACGCGAAGCGTGCAGGTCTACTGGCGAAATGTGACCTAATGACATCGATGGTATTTGAATTTACAGATACGCAAGGTGTTATGGGTATGCACTACGCACGTCACGATGGCGAGCAAGAAGATGTAGCACTAGCGCTAAACGAGCAATACATGCCTCGTTTCGCAGGTGACCAACTACCAAGCACACCAGTATCATCAGCAGTCGCGATGGCTGATAAGCTAGATACAATTGTAGGTATCTTCGGTATCGGTCAAGCGCCAAAAGGCAGTGACCCATTTGCCCTACGTCGTGCATCACTAGGTGTACTACGTATTATCGTTGAAAACGGCTACGATCTAGACCTTGTTGATCTTGTTGCTAAAGCGCACTCACTATTCGGTGATAAGCTAACTAACAACAACGTAGATTCTGACGTTATCGAATTCATGTTAGGTCGTTTCCGTGCATGGTACCAAGATGCTGGCTTTAGCATTGATGTTATCCAAGCCGTACTTGCGATGCACCCAACACAACCGGCTGACTTTGATAAGCGTGTGAAAGCAGTAAGCCACTTCCGTGAGCTTGATGCAGCAGAATCACTAGCAGCAGCGAACAAGCGTGTTGGTAACATCCTTGCGAAATTCGACGGTGAGCTACCGACTACGGTTGATAACAGCCTACTTGTAGAAGCGGCTGAAAAAGAGCTAGCAGAGAAAGTAACCGCTGTTGTTGCTGCGCTTGAGCCAGTATTTGCTGCTGGTGACTACCAAACTGCACTAACAGAGCTTGCATCACTACGTGAGCCTGTTGATGCTTTCTTCGATAACGTAATGGTAATGGCTGATGACGAGAAACTAAAAGTTAACCGTCTAGCACTGCTTAACCTACTACGTAACCAATTCTTGAAAGTAGCAGATATCTCTCTACTTCAAAAATAAGGTTAACTGACGTTATCTAAAACCACGCTCCGGCGTGGTTTTTTTTCGCCTATCTTCTGCAATCTCTTACGTGTGTTTCATGTGGAACATTTTTTTACTTCCATTAAAGCCATATGTAACCGCTTTACACGCCAATAAACGCACCACACCGATTAACACCAATGAGTGTGATTTCAACTTTCTCTTAACCTGACAATACGTTATGTTACGCTCAATAAGCCATCATCTTGATAGCTCTTACATCAAAACTAAATATCGACACTGAGGTTGTAAACGTAATGGACTTTTCGCGCTTTGGTAATAAGTTTGCAGGCGATTCTGGGATCACCCTATTAATGCAAGATCTCAATGATGGACTCACCAATCCCGATGCCATCATGCTCGGAGGCGGAAATCCAGCGCAAATCCCAGCCATGAATCACTACTTTACTGAGCTATTAAAAGACATGGCAACCACAGGTGAGCTTACTGCGTCGATGACTAACTATGACGGTCCACAAGGTAAGGATCGCTTTCTAGATGCGCTTGCAGCACTGTTACAGCAACAATACGGTTGGGAAATTAGTGCTAAAAATATTGTCTTAACCAATGGCAGCCAAAGTGCGTTCTTTAGCTTATTTAACTTACTGGCGGGTGAATTTAAAAATGGCAAAAAGAAGAAAATATTACTGCCATTATCGCCAGAGTACATTGGTTATGCCGATGCCGGTTTAAGCCCTGATATGTTCATCTCGTACCAACCTACGATCAGTATGTTGGAAGATGGCTTTTTTAAATACCATGTCGATTTTAGCAAACTCGTTATCGATGACAGCATCGCAGCCATTTGTGCCTCTCGCCCAACCAACCCGACAGGCAATGTACTGACAGATAAAGAAATCGAGCATTTAGCAGCGCTGGCTAAAGAACACCAGATCCCGTTAATTATCGACAATGCTTACGGCTTACCCTTCCCTGATATTATTTTTGAAGAGGTAACACCATTTTGGGATGACAACACCATTCTGTGCATGAGCTTATCCAAGCTTGGGTTACCCGGTGTCCGCTGTGGCATCGTGATTGCTAATGAAGCGATTGTTACTGCCCTGTCTAACATCAATGGTATCGTCAATTTAGCGCCTGGCAGTATTGGTCCGGCAGTGGCAACCAAAATGATCCACCAGCAAGAACTATTGCCACTGAGTCAAAACGTGATCAAGCCGTTTTATCACCAGAAAGTACAACGTGCCGTTGAATTACTACGCCAAGCTATTCCCGATCCTCGATTTAACATTCACAAACCTGAAGGCGCTATCTTCTTATGGCTATGGTTTGAAGGTTTGCCGATCACCACTAAGGTGCTTTATCAACGCTTAAAACAACGTGGCGTACTGATCGTGCCTGGTGAATATTTCTTTATCGGATTACAAGATGAGTGGACACACAGCCATGAATGCTTACGCATGAACTATGTCCAAGATGATGAAGCAATGCAGCGTGGTATTACTATTATTGCTGAAGAAGTCGCTAAAGCTTACGCAGAGTAACCGCCCTTTTAGCTCGTATATATAAATAAAAAAACGCCGCTAGTGATAGCGGCGTTTTTATTGAGCTTGAAAGACAAACTATACGTTTGTGCTACACAGCAATACTATACGTCTAGGTTAGCTACTTTCAGTGCGTTCTCTTCGATGAAGTTACGACGAGGTTCAACCTGATCACCCATTAGACAGGTAAACAGTTCATCGGCAGCAACAGCATCATTGATAGTTACTTGCATCATACGACGTGATTCAGGATCCATTGTTGTTTCCCAAAGTTGCTCTGGGTTCATCTCACCTAGACCTTTGTAACGCTGTAGAGAAAGACCACGACGTGATTCTTTGTTTAGCCACTCCAATGCATCTTTAAAGCTTGAAACCGCTTGCTTACGCTCACCACGTTGAACAAATGCTGTATCTTCAAGTAACCCATCTAATGCTTCAGACAGATCAGCAATCTTCGCGTACTCTTTCGAGTTAAGCAGATCGAAGCTTAATAGGTATTCGTGATCAACACCGTGAGTACGTACAATCACTTTCGGCAAGAATACGTTATTCTCTTCATCACGGATGATCTCAGAGCTATATAGACTCTCACCAGATTGCTTAGCGTTAAGTGCAGTGATCAATGGTGTTAACCATGCAGCTACTTTCGCTTCATCTGCCATCATGTCAGTGGTTAAACGAGGCTGGTAAACAAACTCATTAAGCATCAGTGATGGGTAACGACGGCTCATACGATCGATAAGCTTCATGCCCGCATTGTATTGCGTTACCAACGCTTCAAGTGCAGCACCTGTGATTGCTGGTGCGCCATCGTTCGCAAATAGTGATGCGTTATCCAGTGCCAATGTTGTTTGGTACTGGTTCATATCTTCATCATCTTTGATGTATTGCTCTTGCTTACCCTTCTTCACTTTGTAAAGTGGTGGCTGTGCAATGTAGATATGACCACGCTCAATAAGCTCTGGCATTTGACGGTAGAAGAAGGTCAACAGTAGCGTACGAATGTGCGAACCATCGACATCGGCATCGGTCATGATGATGATGTTGTGGTAGCGTAGCTTGTCTGGATTGTACTCGTCACGACCGATACCACAGCCCATAGCCGTGATCAGCGTTGCCACTTCTTGTGAAGATAGCATCTTGTCGAAACGTGCTTTTTCTACGTTAAGGATCTTACCTTTAAGCGGTAGGATTGCTTGGTTCTTGCGGTTACGGCCTTGCTTAGCAGAACCACCCGCAGAGTCACCCTCCACTATGTATAGTTCAGACACAGCAGGATCTTTTTCCTGACAGTCAGCAAGTTTACCTGGAAGACCCGCTAAATCTAACGCACCTTTACGACGTGTCATTTCACGCGCTTTACGTGCTGCTTCACGCGCACGTGATGCATCGATGATCTTAGTACAAACGGTTTTCGCATCTGCTGGGTTTTCTAATAAGAACTCAGCAAGCTTTTCGTTCATCGCAGATTCAACCGCTGCTTTCACTTCACTTGAAACTAGCTTGTCTTTAGTCTGGCTAGAGAACTTAGGATCCGGCACTTTCACAGAGATAACGGCGGTTAAACCTTCACGGGCATCATCACCAGATGTCGCCGCTTTCGCTTTCTTCGAGTAGCCTTCTTTATCCATGAACGAGTTCAGTGTACGTGTTAACGCACCACGGAAACCTGCTAAGTGAGTACCACCATCACGCTGAGGGATGTTGTTGGTAAAACAGAAAATGCTTTCTTGGAAACCGTCGTTCCACTGCATTGCAACTTCAACCGAAATACCGTCATCACGCTCACTATCAAAGTGGAATACTTTTGGATGGATCGGTGTCTTATTACGGTTTAAGTGCTCTACGAATGCTTGAATACCGCCTTCGTACATGAAGTGATCGTGCTTACCTTCTTCACGTTCATCATTTAGCTTGATAGAAACGCCAGAGTTAAGGAAAGACAGCTCACGAAGACGCTTAGCTAGAATTTCGTATTGGAATTCGATATTTGTGAACGTTTCTTCACTTGGCCAGAAACGAATACGAGTACCAGTTTCATCGGTATCGCCAATCACCGCTAGTGGTGCATCAGGTACACCGTGACGGTAAACTTGCTGGTGAATATGACCACCACGTTTAATGGTCAGTTCTACTTTTTCAGACAGTGCGTTCACAACCGACACACCTACACCGTGTAGACCACCTGATACTTTGTATGAGTTATCATCGAACTTACCACCAGCGTGCAGTACCGTCATGATAACTTCAGCCGCAGATACACCTTCTTCTTCGTGTAGCTCTGTTGGAATACCACGGCCGTCATCGCTAACAGATACCGAACCATCTTCGTGGATGGTAACAATGATATCTTCACAGTGACCAGCAAGAGCTTCATCGATAGAGTTATCGACAACCTCAAAAACCATGTGGTGCAAGCCAGTACCATCATCAGTATCACCGATGTACATTCCTGGGCGCTTACGTACCGCATCGAGGCCTTTAAGCACCTTAATGCTTGATGAATCGTAATTGTTGGACATTGAGTTACTCTCGCTTTAATTATCCTGCGGTTATTTTACCGTGTTCCACATGGAACAGCTTGCCATTTTCATCGAGCATATCAGCAACTTGATCGTCACTAATGGCACTGATGAACACTTGGGCGTTAGTTTCCTTTAATCGCTGCGCTAGCAACGCTCGCCTGTGGCTATCCAATTCGGAAGCAAAATCATCAATAAGGTAAATACATTGTTTGCCAGTCGCTTCTGTTAAGTGCAAACCTTGCGCCAATCGCAATGCACACACCATCAATTTCAGTTGTCCACGGGACAACACATCCTCAACAGGCGTACCGGCAACCTTTATCCGTAAATCGGCCTTATGCGGCCCACTTGCGGTATAACCCAGTTGGCAGTCACGTTCAAAATTGCGCTGCAACAACTCGGCATAAGGCGTTTCTTTTTCCCAACCTCGGTAGTAACCAAGTTGAATTTCATATTCAGGGAGAAAAACCTGAAAAATTTCAGCGGCTTTTTCTTTTACCGCTGAAATATAATCTTGGCGCCATACACTAATTTGCTCAGCCAGCAGTGCTAACTCTTGATCCCAGTAACTGAGTTCACGGTAACTACGCGCGGTTTTGAGCAAGGCATTACGCTGTTTCGTTAATCGTTTTAAGCGGCTCCATGCATGATAGAACTTAGGTTCAACATGAAACACACCCCAATCAATAAACGCACGGCGGTATTTAGGTCCGCCGATCAATAAATCAAACCCTTCAGGGGTAATTAACTGTAATGGTAAAATCTGCGCAAGTTGTGCCACCTTCTGGTTTGGCTCCCCTGCAATTTTCACTTCCGTTGTACCATCACGTTTTTTATTTAACCCAATCGGCAACATCAATTGAGTTTGGTTATCCACCACTCGACCATGAATAAACAATTCACTTTGCTCGTGGCGGATCACTCGGCTAGTAAGATGGCTACGGAACGAACGTCCATGACCAAGGTAATGGATCGCTTCCAATACACTGGTTTTGCCACTGCCGTTAGCCCCGACTAAAAAATTAAATCCAGTCGCTAATGCCAAATCGCACGATTCAATATTTCGAAAATCGTGCACCATTAAACGAGTAAGTGCCATACCTATAGTCTGATAGGCATCACCACATACATGGCTTCATCGTTATTCGAGTCTTCAATTAATGACGGCGCATTAGCATCGGATAATGAAAGACGGACTTGATCACATTTAAGGGTGTTTAATACATCCAACACATAGCTGACGTTGAAACCGATCTCTAAGCTATCGCCTTGGTAATCAACATCAAGAAACTCTTCTGCTTCTTCTTGCTCTGGGTTGTTAGCAGTAATGCGCATTTCACCGTTTGATAAGTTAACGCGTACACCTCGGAATTTTTCATTCGATAAAATCGCCGCACGAGCAAACGCATTACGCATTTCTTCACAGCCCGCTTCCACAAACTTAGTGCTGTTTTGTGGCATAACACGACGGTAATCAGGGAATCGACCATCCACCAGCTTTGAAGTGAAAACAAAGTTATTCACGGTTGCACGAATATTCGAGTTACCGATCTGAATGTTCACTTCCGCTTCTGGGTTATCAAACAGGCGCACCAACTCAAGTACACCTTTACGCGGTACAATGATTTGTTTTGTTGGTAAGTCGTGACCTGTGTTGATCGCACATACCGCCATACGGTGACCATCAGTTGCTACCGAACGTAAGTGCTGACCATCGGTTTCAAACAACATGCCGTTTAAGTAGTAACGCACATCTTGGTTAGCCATTGAAAATTGAGTGCTATCGATAAGCTGGCGCATACGGCCTTGCTCTAAAGTGAATTCCACCTCACTTTGCCAGTCTTCAATGTTCGGGAAATCAGCAGCAGGCAGTGTCGTTAAGGTATAACGGCTACGACCAGAGCGGATCAGCACGCGATCACCTTCATAGCTCACCGAAATGGTAGCGCTACTTGGTAAACCACGGCAGATATCTAAAAACTTACGAGAAGGGACTGTCACTGCGCCTGATTCAAACTCACCATCGAGTGCAACTTTGGCAATCAGTTCAACTTCCAAGTCGGTACCTGTCATCGACAAGCAACCGTCTTCTACTTTCAACAAGATATTACCTAAGATCGGTAATGAAGGACGGCCGCCCAAAGCAGCAGCAACCTGTTGTAAAGGCTTTAATAAGTGTTCGCGTTCGACGGAAAATTTCATATCAAGACGACAATGTTCTAATTAGGTTTGAATAATCTTCTTTAATATCGTGGCTTTCTTCACGTAGCTGTTCGATTTTACGACAAGCGTGAAGGACAGTCGTATGATCACGACCACCAAATGCATCACCGATTTCAGGAAGACTGTGGTTAGTCAGCTCTTTTGCTAGTGCCATCGCCATTTGACGAGGACGGGCTACACTACGAGAGCGACGTTTTGACAACATATCTGCCATCTTTATTTTATAGTATTCAGCAACGGTCTTCTGAATATTATCAATCGTGACTAGCTTCTCTTGCAGGGCTAATAAGTCACGCAGCGCTTCACGAACAAAATCAATGGTGATAGCGCGACCAGTAAAGTTGGCATTGGCGATCACACGGTTCAACGCCCCTTCTAGCTCACGTACATTCGAGCGAAGTCGTTTAGCAATAAAGAAAGCCACTTCGTCAGCCAAACGAATATTATGATCTTCTGCTTTCTTCATTAAAATCGCAACACGGGTTTCTAACTCAGGCGGTTCAATCGCAACCGTTAAGCCCCAGCCGAAACGTGACTTCAGACGATCTTCTACCCCATTAATTTCACGCGGGTAACGGTCTGACGTCAGAATAATTTGTTGGTTGCCTTCAAGCAGTGCGTTAAAGGTATGGAAGAATTCTTCTTGCGAACGCTCTTTATTGGCAAAGAATTGAATATCATCGATAAGCAAGGCATCAACGCTACGGTAGTAACGCTTAAATTCTTCAATCGCATTGTTTTGTAAGGCTTTGACCATGTCCTGAACAAAACGTTCAGAGTGCATGTACACCACTTTGGCATTCGGCTTACGGTTCGCAATCGCATTACCTACCGCGTGTAACAGGTGAGTTTTACCCAAACCTGTACCGCCATATAAAAAGAGCGGGTTGTAAGCAGCACCAGGGTTATCAGCAACCTGACGACAAGCCGCTAAACCTAGCTGGTTCGATTTACCTTCAACGAAATTATTGAAATTGTGTTTTGGATTAACATTAGAACGGTAACCGCCCTGCTGCGCTTCAGGTTGTACTGGTGACGGTGCAGGTTCATAGCTTGTTGGCGCGGATTGTTCTAAACGCGATTCCACCGTTTCAACCGCAGGTGCTGGCGCTAAGGTTGGCGCAACAGCAGGTTGTGATGGTGGCGGTACAGTCACCGGTTTACTACCGACTTCAAATCGTAGGATCGGTGCATCACTGCCACAAAACTCGTTAAGCAGTCGATTGATATTATTAAGATACTTATCCCGCACCCAGTCCAATACAAAACGATTAGGCGCAAACAATGTCAAAGTATGATCATTTAACTCGGCTTGAAGCGGGCGAACCCACATGCTGAATTCTGTCGCAGGGAGTTCTTCCTGAAGGCGTTGAAGGCACTGCAACCATAGCGAAGATGACAAGTTAGACTCCACACTTAATAAACAAAACACAAAAAGGGATATAATTTTATACCCGCGAGAAGAGGATCTCCAGTAAAGAGATCGCAGATCAAGTGAATAAGATCCAAGTTATACACACTGATCGCACAAAAAAGTGGAGATCAGCACAATTTAACCTGTTGTTACTCACAGTTATATTAACACAGCTAGGTAAAATAAATGCGCCCCATCACCTATTTATTGGCGTTTTTACCTAAATTTAGCGATATTTTTTCGCTCAATTATCATCCACAGGTAAAATGTTCCATTGTGGGTAACCTATTTACTCAAATATCCCCCAAACCAAGTATTTTTACTCTTCTAATCTTGTCGAAATCGTTCCATTTACTCACTTTTTAATATTCGCTTTCAATTCATCACTTTATATGGGTAAAGATCTAAGCCCAAACATACCGTGACAGGTGATAGATCAAGCTAGAGCCGATTAAATAAGACAAAACAGAAATGATCAATGCGCATTTATCACAGAAAGCCCCACCCGATCACGACCGACTGCACGATCCTTTGCTAAAAAACGATTAAATTGATAGATGATCATCTAAGGATCCTTGCGCTTATGGCTACAAAACGTATAATTCAGCGCCCGTTGCTAGATGTAGGTATATTTATTGACTCTTTGAGGGTCAGTGATTACAATTCCGCCTCTTTGTTAGCGGTATTTGACTAATTTTTGTCAAACACTAGTAACGAACTTAAAAACTGATCAGTTAATTTAAGGTAACAAAATGACCAAACGCACTTTCCAACCAACTGTTCTTAAGCGTAAGCGTACTCACGGCTTCCGTGCACGTATGGCTACTAAGAACGGTCGTGCTGTAATCAATGCACGTCGCGCTAAAGGCCGTAAGCGTCTTTCTAAGTAATCTCGACGATTATTTTGAATAAGTTCGCTTTTTCTCGGGAGTTACGCTTGTTAACTCCCGAACATTACAAAACTGTCTTCCAGCAAGCTCATCGTGCTGGCTCACCTCACTTAACTATTCTTGCTCGTTCTAACGAACTAAACTGCCCCCGTCTTGGTCTGGCTGTTCCAAAAAAACAGATTAAGAATGCTGTCGACCGAAATCGCTTCAAACGTATCGTGCGTGAAAGTTTTCGTCTCAAACAACATCAGCTTCCAGCAAAAGATTTTGTAGTCATTGCCAAGAAATCAGCTAACGAGTTGAGCAACGAAGAACTCTTTAAGTTGTTAGATAAGTTATGGCATCGCCTGTCTCGCCCTTCGCGTGGCTAGTCGTAGGACTAGTCCGCTTTTACCAACTGGCAATAAGTCCGCTTCTTGGACCTCGCTGTCGTTTTACCCCTACCTGCTCTCAATATGCGATCGAAGCTGTAAAAATGCATGGAGCATTAAAAGGTTGTTGGTTAGCGGCGAAACGTCTATTAAAATGTCACCCTTTAAATAACGGTGGTTACGACCCCGTTCCGCCAACTAAGCATAACGACAGAGAACATTAACTATGGGTTCCCAACGTAATATTCTGTTAATTGCTCTACTTTTTGTCTCATTCTTACTTTTCCAACAATGGAATGCAGACAAGAATCCTCAGCCTCAAGGCCAAGGTGTAGCGCAACAAGCCTCACAAAATAGTGATATCCCATCACATTCAGGTGAAGGTCAACCTCTAACAGACCAAACTAGTTCACAAAACTTAATTACCATTAAAACGGATGTATTGGAATTAACAGTCGATACGCTTGGTGGTGATGTAGTTGATGCCAAACTTCTAAAATACAACAACACATTAGGTTCAAAAGACCCGTTTGTATTGCTTAGCGATACCAACGGTCACGATTACATTGCGCAATCTGGTCTTATTGGTCCAAATGGTGCTGACTCACAACAAAACGGCCGTGCGCAATACAGCGTGACAGCAAAAGATTTTGTAATAGGTCCTGAGCAAAACGAACTACGTGTACCAATGACATTTACTAAAGATGGCATTACTTACACTAAGACGTTCGTACTAAAACGTAACGATTATGCGGTTAACGTTGATTACACTGTAGCGAACAACACTGACAAAGCAGCAAGCGTACAAATGTATGCACAGCTTCGTCATAAGCTAAGTGATTCAGGCGGTAGCCTAACTATGCCTACTTACCTAGGTGGTGCATATTCTGCGAACGATACTAAGTACAAGAAATACAGCTTCGACGACATGAAGGACAAGAACCTTGATGTTGCTGCGAACGAAGGTTGGGTTGCGATCATGCAGCACTACTTTGTTTCTGCTTGGATCCCACGCGATGGCGCAGATCAAACCTCTCAAGTTTACTCTACAACTAGCAACGGTAACGGCTACATTGGTGTACGTATGCCAATCGAAACAGTTGCACCTGGTCAGAGTAAAGAAATCACAGCAACACTATGGGTAGGCCCTAAGCTGCAAAACGAAATGGCAGCGACAGCGAAAAACCTAAACCTAACTGTTGACTACGGTTGGTTATGGTTCATTGCGAGCCCACTACACAAGCTACTTTCATTTATTCACAGCATCGTGGGTAACTGGGGTATTGCTATCATCGTGCTAACCTTCATTGTTCGTGGTGCAATGTACCCACTAACAAAAGCGCAATACACGTCGATGGCTAAAATGCGTATGCTACAGCCTAAGATCCAAGAAATGCGCGAGCGTTTAGGCGATGACCGTCAACGCATGAGCCAAGAGATGATGGAGCTGTACAAGAAAGAGAAGGTAAACCCACTAGGTGGCTGTCTTCCAATCTTACTACAGATGCCAATCTTCATTGCACTGTACTGGGCACTAATGGAATCAGTTGAATTGCGTCACGCGCCATTCTTCGGTTGGATCCATGACTTGTCAGCACAAGACCCGTACTACGTGTTACCTATCCTAATGGGTATCACTATGTTCTTTATCCAGAAGATGAGTCCGTCAACAGTGACTGACCCAATGCAGCAGAAGATCATGACCTTTATGCCGGTGATGTTTACGTTCTTCTTCCTGTTCTTCCCTTCAGGTCTAGTGCTTTACTGGTTAGTGTCAAACATCGTTACACTGATCCAGCAAACCATTATTTTCCGTCAACTAGAGAAAAAAGGCTTACACAGCAGTAAAAAAGCGAAGTAATCCACGCTAGTTAGCAAAAGGCGACCTCCGGGTCGCCTTTTTTATTTGCATTGCTCGGACGTGGCGCTGACTATAATTGGTTAAAATTTAATCTTTAGCTTGAGGCGTTCGTACGACATTATGAATCCAGACTTAACGACAACAACAACCCCAGATTATGGTTGGTCATCATTTATCGCCAACCCTCTCCATGATTTACTGTCACTCATCCACGGTGTTGTCGGTAACTGGGGTGTCGCCATTATTATTCTGACCCTGATTGTCCGTGGCTTAATGTATCCGCTAACGAAAGCACAATATACTTCAATGGCCAAGATGCGCATGCTACAGCCAAAGCTGCAAGCATTACGTGAAAGCTGTGGTGATGACCGTCAACGCATGAGCCAAGAAATGATGGCGCTGTACAAGAAGGAGCAAATCAACCCATTAGGTGGCTGTTTACCTTTGCTGTTGCAAATGCCAATCTTTATTGCGCTCTATACTGTATTAAACCTATCAACAGAGCTACGTAATGCGCCTTTCTTTGGTTGGATCCAAAACTTGTCAGCACAAGACCCATATTACGTACTACCGATCTTAATGGGGATCTCGATGTTCTTTATCCAAAAGAACAGCCCATCGACCGTTACCGATCCAATGCAGCAAAAAATCATGACCTTTATGCCGGTTATCTTTACGGTGTTCTTTTTGTTCTTCCCAGCAGGTCTCGTGCTGTATTGGCTCACTTCAAATATTGTTACCCTCATTCAGCAAACTATTATCTTCCGTCAGCTCGAAGCACAAGGCTTACATAGCCGAGATAAGTCGAAGTAACGTATCATTTGCACTAAGGCGGCTTTTTAGTCGCCTTTTTTATTTGCCTAATTAGGTGTTAGACACAACACTAGTTTACAATTGCCGTGTTTTTATCAAGCAAAGCCAAGGTTATGAATCAACACATCGATACTATTGTCGCTCAAGCGACACCGCCGGGTCGTGGTGGCGTCGGCATCATCCGCGTTTCAGGTCCTAAAGCCAAAGAGGTTGCGCTTGCTGTTGCAGGTCGCGAACTGAAAACTCGCTACGCTGAATACCTGCCATTTAAGAATGAAGATGGCACAGCACTCGATCAAGGCATCGCGCTATTCTTTAAAGGCCCGAATTCCTTTACTGGCGAAGATGTGTTGGAACTGCAAGGCCATGGTGGCCCGGTACTGATGGATATGATGATCCGTCGTATCTTAAAAATTGACGGTATTCGTGCCGCACGCCCAGGTGAATTCTCTGAGCGTGCCTTTATGAACGACAAGCTCGACTTAGCGCAAGCAGAAGCGATTGCCGACCTAATCGATGCAAGCTCTGAAGAAGCCGCTAAGAGTGCGTTCAAATCACTGCAAGGGGCATTCTCAACCAAGGTTAACGAACTGGTTGAAGCGCTGATCCATTTACGTATCTACGTAGAAGCAGCGATTGATTTCCCTGAAGAAGAAATTGATTTTCTATCGGATGGTAAAGTCAGTGGCGATCTCAATGGCATCATCGAGCGTCTTAACGATGTACGTAAAGAAGCTAACCAAGGCGCAATTATGCGTGAAGGGATGAAGGTGGTTATTGCTGGTCGTCCTAATGCGGGTAAATCTAGCCTGTTGAACGCGCTATCAGGTAAAGACAGCGCAATCGTTACAGACATTGCAGGTACGACTCGTGACGTACTGCGTGAGCACATCCACATTGATGGCATGCCGCTACATATTATTGATACCGCAGGTCTTCGCGAAGCTTCTGATGAAGTGGAGCGCATTGGTATTGAGCGTGCATGGGATGAAATTGAACATGCCGATCGCGTGCTATTTATGGTTGATAGCACCACCACTGATGCGACCGATCCTAAAGAGATCTGGCCTGACTTTATTGAGCGTCTACCTGCCGATATGGGCTTAACGGTGATCCGTAACAAAGCCGAATTAACAGGTGAGCAAACCGGTATTTGTCATGCTAACAACCCAACCCTAATTCGCCTATCAGCGCGCACAGGTGATGGTGTTGATGCACTACGCGAACACCTAAAACAATGTATGGGTTTCTCAGGTACCACAGAAGGTGGTTTCATGGCGCGTCGTCGTCACCTAGATGCCCTAGAGCGTGCAGCTGAGCACCTTGATATTGGTAAAGAGCAGCTTGAAGGCTTTATGGCGGGTGAAATCCTTGCAGAAGAACTGCGTCTTGCCCAGCAGCACTTAAGTGAGATCACCGGTGAGTTTACCTCTGATGATTTACTCGGTCGTATCTTTACGTCATTCTGTATTGGTAAGTAAATACTAACTATTTTTGACAGAAACAATAAAACGCCATATATCTTTGATATATGGCGTTTTTTATTATTTTTTATCTTTAATGCACGCAGGTTTTGGGTAATTAATACTGATGTATTCTGGCTCTTCAATGCCCGCTTGCTGATTTAATACTCGGGTCAAAGCAAAATAGTAGTTAACTAACAAGTTAGTAAAACGCGGTAAGGTCTCTGGCACCTTTTTACCCGAAGCGTCCACTAACACGAGTTGACGTACAACCTTCTTCGCCAAGCTTCGACACTGATGCAGTTGTATCACCGGCCCAACACCACGAGGAAGAACAAAGCGTTTATTGCTATCACTAACCTGCTCACGGAAGTAATGATAGTCAGCTTTAAGCTTTTCGATATCCGCTTCAAAAATGCCACACTTACCACGAATAGAGCCGTTTAAGTGAAAAATGCAAGGCTGTAGCCACTCTAATGATTGACGTATTTCACCTTGTGCTAATTGCGATAACGCTAACCCAGTATAGGTACAAAGCTCATCCGTCAAGATCTCAAAATCACACAAAGGCGAGTCTTCAAAAATAAAAGGATAAGCTAACTCATCAATATCACCGGAATATTTTAACGTCATCGTGATCAGTCCTCTTTTACAGTTAGCAGTATTAATGAAACGATAAATAACTGTAATTGACAGTCAGATCAAAATCACTAACTATGTGCGCCATCTTTTGCTAGCCCAAGGAAGAGCGGTAAGCAGTCTTTATATGCTTTGCGATTAATGATTATGATGCGTCGATTTTTTCATCTCTTTTCACTTATCACAGCTTTTGTGATGTCTTTTCATGCTCATGCAATACAAGCAACCCGTTATCCATTAACCGTTACCGATGGCACGAACCAAACCGTTACCTTAAAACAGGCACCATTACGTGTGTCATCAAAAAGCATGTTTAGCGATCAAGTACTGATAGAGTTACTACCAGCCAACCAGATCACCAGTTTAAGTCGATTAAGCAAAGATCCCTCTTATTCCCTGATCGCAAGCAAGATCCCGGCTTCCATTCCTTTATTGGATCTCAATATAGAGCGCACTATCGCCAATAAACCGGATCTGCTTATTGCCGCAAACTGGAGCGATCAACAAAAAATAGAGGTTTTACGCCAAGCTGGTATCACCGTGTTTGTCTTTAATACCGTCTATACCATTCACGATATCGAGAACAATATTTTGTTGCTTGGTAAACTCGTTAACCAATCTGAACGTGCCCAACAGCTAGTTAATGAAATGAATACCAAGCTAGCAACCAAACTTATTAAACCGAAACACAGATTAACGGCGGTGGAATACACGCCATGGGGCGCGGCGAGTAATGAAGCCTCAACCATTAATACTATTATGGTTCGTGCAGGCTTAACCAATGTTGTTGCTAACGTCCAAGGTGATCAATACGGACAAGTTCCTCTCGCCAAGGAGCAGTTATTAGTCTTAAACCCAGATGTGATCATCATTCCTGGTACCTGTGATAAAGACAATACCGATAACAGTAATCAGTTTCGCCAAGAGTTATTAGCCGATCCTTCACTTCAACAATTAACAGCGATCAAAAACAACAAGGTGATTTGTTTACCGCAATCACTGCGCTCAACCGATAGCCAATACATTGTTGATGCGATCATCTACCTTAACCACCACGTTTATGGTGACAATAAAATAAAGCAAGCCCATGAATAAATTGGCGTCCCGTTATCAGTGGTTACTCACATCCATCTTGTTCTTCGTAATACTGGCGATATACCTTTGTATCGGCTCTGTATCGATACCACTGCATGATGTCGCTGGCTTATTTCTCGCTTACCTAACTCATGGTAGCCAATATGCCGCCGAGCACTATCCTCTCGCCAATGCCATTATCGCCCACATTCGCCTACCCCGAGCCTGTGCAGCTATTCTTGCTGGTGGCGCACTCGCTTTAGCGGGGGCGTGTAGCCAAGGCTTATTCAAAAACCCATTAGCCAGCCCCGATATTCTAGGGATAAGTGCAGGTAGCAGTTTTGCCGCAGTACTCGCAATAGTGACAGGGATCAGTGCCAGCAGTTTAGGCGGATTACCTTTATTAACCACAATGGGGGCTTTAGCCAGTGCCGCTTTGGTTTACCTCCTTGCCGCCAAATCAGCTCAACAAGGCCTGTTTATTATCTTGGCAGGGCTCGCCGTATCGAGCTTATTAGGTGGCTTAACCATGGGCGTATTACTTACCGCTCAGCAGTATGAAGTCAGTGAATTTGTGTTCTGGACCATGGGCGGATTAGATTCGCGGATCTGGCAGCAATTGCTCTGGCCAACGCCGATAATATTAATTGCTGCAATGATCTTGCTTCGTCACGGGCAAATATTGAACCTACTGGCATTAGGCGAGCAAAATGCCCATGGTATGGGAGTCAATGTAAAACGTAGCCGATTACTATTACTCGGTCTAACCACATTATTAACCGCAATGGCTATTGCTGTGGCAGGTCCTATCGGATTTATTGGTTTAATTGTGCCGCATTTAGTCAGGTTGGTATTAGGTCCTGACAATCGTCGCTTACTCCCCTTTTCTGCTGTGTTCGGTGCGCTGTTCTTGCTACTTTGCGATTTATTAGCCAGAACCGTTATTGCCCCTAACGAATTAAAAACGGGGATCATCACTGCCGTGATCGGCGGTATCTACTTTATTGCTTTATTGATCCGCAGTCAGTACAAAGGAATTACCCAATGAGTACGATCCTAGACGTGACACAATTGTCTTTAACTCAGGGTAACAAGGTATTACTCAATCAAATCGATTTCACACTTAATGCTGGCGAGCTGGTGGGTATCATCGGCCCAAATGGTGCAGGTAAAAGCACTCTACTAAAGTGTTTATCAGGCTATATCTCCCCTTCGAGTGGTAGCATTTCACTACAAGGCAAACCATTATCAAGTTATTCTCATCAACGTCGCGCCCAGCATTTAAGCTATCTTCCTCAGCATAGCGATCCCGCATTTTCTTTCTTAGTCAAAGATGTAATTAGTTATGGCGCTTATAGCTATCCTAATCAAAATAACGCCGATGATCTTGCCAACGTCATCGCACAAACAAACATAGAAACGTTATTAGATCAGACACTTAACCAGTTATCTGGCGGGGAGCAACAACGAGTCCATTTCGCCCGTACTCTACTACAAAATGCCGATATAATGCTGCTTGATGAGCCCACTGCGAGCCTTGATATTGGCCATGAATCTCAACTTATGAACATCATTACAGCCCAATGCCAGCAAGGAAAAACTGCGCTGGTGGCACTCCATAATCTCAATACTGCACTGGAGTTTTGCGATCGCTTATTACTACTTCAACAAGGTGAACTGATCGCTTTCGACACCCCAGATCAGGTATTAACACCAGCCCAATTACACCTGCTTTATCACGATAATATCCGTATTTCACGCCATCCAGACACCAATAAGCTCTATCTAACCCCATTAAGAAAATAGATCGTTTTCTTCTCGATTTATCCACTTGGATCATCATATATTCACGATCATAAGCTTGTGATTAAAATATCAAGATCATGTGGGTAAGATCATCTTCTCGATTTCATCCACAAAAATAAGATCACAACTCAATGATCATCTATCTCCTTTATAAAACTGATCATTTGCTAAAAATACCCACACTTTTTCCTCTCAATATAAGTAAATTTACTGGTGGATATCACGAAAGCATAGATAAGTGTATAAATAGACGATAACCTAAGCCCCATCGTAGGCTTCATTACCTCAATGAGGCCAACAATACCCAATGGTTCATCAGCGAGATCGCGTTTATACGCACAAACTAGCGATTTCTCTCTATATAAAGGATAACTATGAGCACGCTTAGCCTAATTACAGGTAGCACTCTTGGTGGTGCCGAATATGTTGCCGATCATTTGGCTGAATTATTAGAAGATAATGGCCATCAAGCTGAAGTGATCAACCAAGCTGAATTCTCAAGCCTAAATCAAGACGATATTTGGCTGATCATCTGCTCAACCCACGGTGCAGGCGAATATCCAGATAACTTTTTACCGTTTGCCGAAGAGCTAGAGCAACAACAACCTGATCTTAGCGGTGTTACCTTTGCCGTTATTGGTCTTGGTGACAGTAATTACGATACTTTCTGTGCTGCTGGTAAGAAAATTGAAGGGCTACTGCTTTCATTAGATGCAAATCAGCTTGGTGAGCGTCTTGATATTGATGTTTCATCAACACCAGTGCCTGAAGAACCTGCTGAAGAATGGTTTAATTCGTGGGTAAAGCTGCTTGATGCGTAAAAAAGCGTCAATTTTTACTCAGAATTATAACTAATTTCGATCTTTTTTCTGTGGATAACTATAGATCAAAACAGTGATCAACCCATAGTTATCCATTTAATAACTTATAGACCGCCCTCCCCCTGTGAATAAGTACCATTTTTGATCCCAGCCTATACCCGATCAGATCCAAGCTCCTCCACAATAAATGATCCTCGCTAAACACATGATCATTAGGATCATTTAACGGTTATCCACATGATCAGGTGATCCTAATAGTAGATCTAACAGAAGATCTCTTTAAAAAGATCTTATATATATTTAAAGAGCGTAATTACCCTGATCAAATGATCTTGATGAAAGATTCTCTCTTGCACAGAAAAAGGATAGAATGTCCGCCCTTTGCTCGAGTTAACTCACTGGCTATTTAAATACCTGAGGAAGTTCCATGTTTTACCAGGAAAAATTTGATGTCATCGTTGTGGGTGGTGGTCATGCTGGCACTGAAGCCGCATTGGCAGCAGCCCGAATGGGACAAAAAACCTTACTGTTGACCCATAATATCGATACGTTGGGCCAAATGTCGTGTAACCCAGCGATCGGCGGGATCGGGAAAGGACACCTGGTTAAAGAAGTTGATGCCCTGGGCGGTTTAATGGCAAAAGCCATTGATAAAGGCGGTATTCAATTCCGTACGCTGAACTCATCAAAAGGTCCAGCTGTACGTGCAACACGTGCACAAGCGGACCGTGCATTATATAAAGCAGCAGTACGTAACGTATTGGAAAACCAAGAAAATCTAATGATTTTCCAACAAGCAGTAACTGATCTGATTGTTGAAAATGACCGTGCTGCCGGTGTTGTAACGGAAATGGGACTAAAATTCCGTAGTAAAACCGTTGTGTTAACCGTCGGTACTTTCCTTGGTGGTAAGATCCATATCGGTTTAGAAAACTACAGTGGTGGTCGTACAGGTGATCCTGCATCTATTGCACTGGCAGATCGTTTACGTGAATTACCACTACGTGTCGATCGTCTAAAAACAGGTACACCGCCACGTATTGATGCTCGAAGCGTTGATTTTAGTGTGCTTGAAACCCAACATGGTGATAATCCAACCCCGACTTTCTCATTTATGGGTAAGCAATCGGATCATCCACGTCAGATCCCATGTTTCATTACTTACACCAATGAGCGTACTCATGAAGTGATCCGTAACAACTTGGATCGCAGCCCAATGTATGCGGGTATTATTGAAGGGATCGGTCCTCGTTACTGTCCGTCTATTGAAGATAAAGTGATGCGTTTTGCCGATAAAAACAGCCATCAAATCTTCATTGAGCCAGAAGGCTTAACGACTAACGAATTATATCCAAATGGTATCTCCACCAGCTTACCGTTTGATGTTCAAATGCAAATTGTACGCTCGATGAAAGGCTTCGAGAACGCAACAATTGTGCGCCCAGGCTATGCGATTGAGTACGATTTCTTCGACCCGCGCGATCTAAAACAAACCTTCGAGAATAAATACATCGATGGTCTATTCTTCGCCGGTCAAATTAACGGTACAACTGGTTACGAAGAAGCGGCAGCACAAGGTCTAATGGCGGGTATGAACGCAGCGCTTCAAGCACAAGACAAAGAAGGCTGGAGCCCTCGTCGCGACGAAGCTTACATGGGCGTATTGATCGACGATCTATCGACCATTGGTACTAAAGAGCCGTACCGAATGTTTACCTCTCGTGCCGAATACCGTCTATTATTGCGCGAAGACAATGCCGATCTACGTTTAACACCAAAAGGTCGCGAGCTAGGTTTAGTCGATGATGAGCGCTGGGCGCGTTTCAATCAGAAACTGGAAAACATGGAGCTTGAGCGTCAACGTTTAAAAGATATTTGGATCAATCCAAAATCAGATCATGTTGATGAGCTAAATAAGATCCTAAAAGCACCGATCACTCGTGAAGCAAGTGGTGAGGATCTTCTGCGTCGTCCAGAAGTAAGCTACGAGCAATTAACCGCAATTGAAACTTTTGCGCCAGCCCATGAAGATGTAGAAGCGCGCGAGCAAGTTGAAATTCAGGTGAAATACCAAGGTTACATCGATCGCCAACGTGAAGAAGTAGAAAAATCACTTCGCCATGAAAAAACTAAACTACCGTTTGATTTAGACTACAGCCAAGTTAAAGGTCTATCGAACGAAGTGGTAGCGAAGCTAACTGATGCAAAACCAGAATCTATTGGTATGGCATCGCGTATTTCAGGTATCACACCGGCTGCTATTTCTCTGTTACTTGTGTATCTAAAAAAGCACGGCTTGCTAAAAAAAGGTGAATAAGGGGTAAACAATGAAACAACGATTGGTACAACTTATCGCCCAAACTGACCTGCAGGTCACAGAACAGCAACTTGACCAGCTGATCGGTTATGTCGAACTGCTGCATAAGTGGAATAAAGCGTATAATCTGACTTCTGTCCGTGATCCTAACGAAATGTTAGTTAAACATATTATGGATAGTATTGTGGTCAGCAAGTATCTAGGTGGCACAAATTATATTGATGTCGGTACTGGTCCTGGTTTACCTGGGATCCCGTTGGCTATTATGTGTCCTGATAAATCATTTACCTTGCTAGATAGCTTAGGTAAACGCATTCGCTTTATCCGCCAAGTGATCCATGAGCTGAAAATTACCAATGTGATACCGGTACAAAGTCGCGTTGAAGAATTTGAAGCAGAAGATGGCTTTGATGCAGTGTTAAGTCGTGCGTTTGCATCGATGGCTGATATGGTGAACTGGTGTCACCATCTACCAAAGTCTGGCGGTCAGTTCCTAGCATTGAAAGGCCAATACAATGAGCAAGAAGCGGCAGATCTGCCTGAGTGGTGCTCGATTGTTGAGGTGAAATCTTTACAGGTTCCTGATTTAGAAGGCGAGCGTCATCTAGTAGTCTTAACGGCAAAGGATTAATTGTTGAGGTTTTCTTGTGGGAAGAATCATAGCAGTAGCTAATCAGAAAGGTGGTGTAGGTAAAACAACCACTTGTGTAAATTTGGCAGCATCATTGGCCGCCACCCAACGAAAAGTGTTGGTAATTGATCTCGATCCGCAAGGAAACGCGACCATGGCTAGTGGGGTTGATAAATACCAAGTTGATGCGACTGCTTATGATCTTCTGGTTGAAGAAAGCCCATTTAATGATGTTGTTATTAAAGACACCACTGGCGGTTATCATTTGATAGCCGCTAATGGTGATGTAACGGCGGCCGAAATCAAATTGATGGAAGTGTTTGCCCGTGAAGTGCGTTTGCGCTCAGCACTGGCTACCGTACGTGATGATTACGATTATATTTTTATCGATTGTCCCCCTTCTTTAAACCTTTTAACCATTAATGCCATGACGGCTGCAGATTCTGTGTTAGTGCCTATGCAATGTGAGTATTTCGCATTAGAAGGCTTAACCGCATTAATGGATACCATCAGTAAATTGACTGCGGTGGTCAATAGCGAGCTTAAGATCGAAGGGTTATTACGTACCATGTTTGATCCTCGTAATCGTCTTGCCAATGAAGTGTCACAGCAGTTGAAAAAGCATTTTGGCGATAAGGTTTACCGTACCGTTATTCCACGTAATGTCCGCTTAGCTGAAGCGCCAAGCCATGGCCGTCCTGCAATGTATTACGACAAATATTCAAGTGGCGCTAAAGCGTATTTAGCCTTAGCCGGTGAAATGATCCGCCGCGACGAATTAGCATTACAAATTGTCACTCCAGTGGACGCATAAGGTTTTTCATGAATTTTAATAAACGTGGCCTCGGTAAAGGGCTAGATGCTTTGTTGTCAACCAGTGCGGTTGCGCAAGCAAAGCAACATAACAATCAAATTGCTCCATCTGTTGAGGGACAAACTGACGGTGAGTTACGAGAGCTGGCTATTGATGCGCTGCAATCAGGCCAATATCAACCTCGTAAATCCATGACAGAAGAAACCTTGGCAGAGTTGGCTGAATCGATCCGCGGCCAAGGTATTATTCAGCCGATCGTTGTTCGCCGTCTTGCTAACCAAGATTTTGAGATCATCGCAGGTGAGCGCCGTTGGCAAGCAGCTAAGCTTGCTGGTCTATCTAAAGTGCCTTGTTTAGTCAAAGCCGTTGATGATCGTGCTACTATGGCTATCGCATTGATTGAGAATATTCAGCGTGAAGATCTCAATGTCATCGAAGAAGCGGTTGCGCTTGCAAGACTTCAGCAAGAGTTTTCACTGACTCATCAACAAATTGCTGATGCAGTGGGAAAATCACGTGCTGCAGTTTCTAACTTATTGCGTTTAAACCAATTAAGTGAGCCTGTAAAACAATTAGTTGAGCAAAAAAAGCTCGAAATGGGTCACGCGAGGGCTTTATTATCCCTTGATGAGCCGCAACAGTTACCTATAGCACAAAAAATTGTCAATAATTTGTTAACTGTTCGTGAAGCTGAAAAACTGGTTAAAACACTTTTAAACCCTGTGGTACCGAAATCACCGCAGCCTATTAGTGAACAAGTGGCATTGTTGCAAAACAGACTAACTGAGCGACTTGGCACCAAGGTGGCGATTAATCAAACCAAAAGTGGTAAAGGAAAGCTCGTTATTAACTTTGATCAACAAGACAAACTTGAGCAAATTATTGCAATGCTCGAGAAAAACATGTGATGTTAAATGTGTAAAGTTTGTTAGAAATATAACATCATCGTGATCAAGTTAGAGTGTTGTAAAATCTAACTGTTTTTTTTGCTGCTATTTGATTGCAATCAATTTTATGAGTCGTATAATTTTCGCTGTTTTCCCAAGCACGGATCGTGTAAAGGAATGGACTCGAGGAACGAATACATGGTATCGACGCTAGCTAAACCGGGACGCCAATTGGCAAAACGGTTGCTGTTACTACAATCTGGCGTCGTGATAGCAACGGCATTAACGGCAGTTTTTGCTGTCAATGTTGACTGGGGAATCTCTGCATTGATTGGTGGTGGCATCTTCGTGATCGCCAATGCTGTCTTCGCAATGTGTGCCTTCATGTTTAGTGGTGCTAGGAAAGCACGATTAGTCATGGCGTCATTTTATGGCGGAGAAGTGCTAAAAATTCTTATCACAGTCATCCTTTTTGCCATTGCTTACCTGTATATAGGGGTGGAACTTGTTCCCCTCAAACTAACCTATTTGCTGGCCCTTGGTATTAATATTTTTGGACCGGTTTTATTCATTAACAACAACAAATAGGATGAGTTATGGCTGCGCCAGGTGAAGCGCTAACGCCGTCAAGCTACATTACTCACCACTTAACCAACTTATCAACCGATAAGCTAGGTTTAGCGAGTGAAGGTAGTTTCTGGGCGGTGCATATTGACAGCCTTTTCTTCTCTGTTTTGACCGGTTTAGCTTTTTTGTGGGTATTCCGTTCAGTTGCGAAGAAGGCGTCATCAGGAGTTCCAGGTAAATTACAATGTTTTGTTGAAATGGTGGTTGAATTCGTTGATACCAACGTAAAAGATACTTTCCATGGACGCAATCCACTTGTAGCTCCGTTAGCACTGACGATTTTCTGTTGGGTACTGCTAATGAACATCATGGACTTAGTGCCAATTGATTTCATTCCGTATGCAGCAGCAAGCGTCGGGATCCCTTACATGAAAGTGGTTCCAAGTGCTGATGTTAACATCACCATGGCAATGGCGTTAGGCGTGTTCGCATTGATGATTTACTACAGCATCAAAGTGAAAGGTCTTAGCGGCTTTGCGAAAGAACTGGCTCTTCACCCGTTCAATCACCCAGTAATGATCCCGTTTAACCTACTTCTTGAAGTGGTATCGCTACTAGCGAAGCCAATTTCACTGGGTATGCGTCTATTCGGTAACATGTTTGCTGGTGAGGTGGTGTTTATCCTAATCGCGGCACTAATGCCGTGGTGGGCTCAATGGCTAGGCTCGGTACCGTGGGCTATTTTCCACATCCTGGTCATTACAATTCAAGCATTCGTATTCATGATGTTAACTATCGTGTACCTGTCTCAGGCACATGAAGACAATCATTAACGATTATTTGTAAACATTTTTATTATATGGCGCTTTAGCCGACAACTATAAACTGGAGATAGTGATGGAAACTTTACTAAGCTTTTCTGCGATTGCCGTGGGCATTATTGTAGGTCTTGCTTCCCTTGGTACAGCGATCGGCTTCGCACTTCTTGGTGGTAAGTTCCTTGAAGGTGCTGCACGTCAACCTGAAATGGCTCCAATGCTTCAAGTTAAGATGTTCATCATCGCTGGTCTACTTGATGCGGTACCAATGATCGGTATCGTAATCGCGCTGCTATTCACATTCGCAAACCCATTTGTTGGTCAGCTAGCTGGTTAATAAATCGTAGTGTCAGGTTTGCTTAAAACCTGACATTAAGTAGCAAATGGACTCTAGCAACCCTTTTTAAGGAGATGCGTTGTGAATATGAATGCAACTTTGCTGGGTCAGGCTATCGCTTTCTTCGCCTTCGTGGTGTTCTGCATGAAATATGTATGGCCACCAATTATGGAAGCGATTGAAGAACGTCAGAAAAAGATTGCTGACGGCTTGGCTGCCGCAGATCGCGCAGCCAAAGACCTTGACCTTGCACAAGCGAATGCTTCAGATCAACTTAAAGAAGCGAAACGCGCTGCGAGTGAGTTGATCGAGCAAGCAAACAAGCGTAAAGCTCAAATTATCGATGAAGCGAAAGCTGAAGCTCAAACTGAGCGTGAGAAGATTCTTGCGCAAGGTATGGCGGAAATTGAAGCTGAACGTAACCGTGCTCGTGATGAGTTAAGAAAACAAGTTGCAACTCTGGCTGTGATTGGTGCTGAGAAGATCATTGAACGTTCGATCGATGCGGACGCTCAAGCAGATATTCTTAACAAAGTCACTGCAGAACTGTAATTAAAGGGGCAAGCTTATGTCACAAATGACTACTATCGCACGCCCCTACGCTAAAGCAGCTTTTGACTTTGCGGTCGAGAAGAACGCACTAGCACAGTGGGCAGAAATGCTGACTTTCGCTAGTGAAGTAGCAAAAAACGACACTATGCAGGATGTGCTGGATAGCGGTTTTGCTGCTGAAAAGCTAACTGAGATTTTTGTTTCAGTATGCGGTGAGCAACTCGATGAATTTGGTCAAAACCTTTTAAAGGTAATGGCTGAAAATGGACGCCTTAAGGCGCTACCGGATGTCTGTGAAGAGTTTATGTTTATGAAAAATGAACATGAACACACCATCCAAGCAACAGTGGTTTCTGCCGTTGCTTTAGATGAGTCTCAACTAGACGCCATTAGCGCGAAACTTGAGCAGCGTTTAGCGCGTAAAGTTATGCTGACTTGCAGTGTAGACGAGACCCTGATTGCCGGGGTTGTAATTAGAGCTGGAGACCTTGTTATCGACAACTCTGTACGGGGCAAATTGAACCGTCTGAGCGATACTTTGCAGTCTTGATTTGGGGAATTGGAGCATGCAACTTAATTCCACGGAAATTAGCGCACTGATCAAGCAACGTATTGAAAACTTCAACGTTGTAAGTGAAGCGCGTAACGAAGGTACTATCGTTTCTGTAAGCGACGGTATTATTCGTATCCATGGCCTTGCTGACGTAATGCAAGGTGAAATGATTGAACTACCAGGCGGACTATACGCACTGGCACTTAACCTTGAGCGTGACTCGGTAGGTGCAGTTGTGATGGGCCCTTATGCTTCTCTACAGGAAGGCATGAAGGTAACCGGTACTGGTCGTATTCTTGAAGTACCTGTAGGTCCTGCGCTACTTGGTCGTGTTGTGAACACACTAGGTCAGCCAATCGACGGTAAAGGTCCAATTGAAACAGAGACATTCTCTCCTGTTGAAGTAATTGCACCGGGTGTAATCGATCGTAAATCTGTTGATCAACCAGTACAAACTGGTTACAAAGCAGTTGACTCAATGATCCCAATCGGCCGTGGCCAGCGTGAGCTGATCATCGGTGACCGTCAAACAGGTAAAACTGCGATGGCTATCGATGCCATCATCAACCAGAAAAACTCTGGTATCTACTCTGTGTATGTGGCTATTGGCCAGAAAGCTTCAACTATCGCTAACGTAGTTCGTAAGCTTGAAGAGCACGGCGCACTGGAAAACACCATCGTTGTTGTAGCATCAGCATCAGAAGCTGCTGCACTGCAATACCTAGCACCATACTCTGGTTGTGCGATGGGTGAATACTTCCGTGACCGCGGCGAAGATGCACTGATTGTATACGATGACCTGTCTAAGCAGGCTGTTGCTTACCGTCAAATCTCACTATTGCTTAAGCGTCCACCAGGTCGTGAAGCATTCCCTGGTGATGTTTTCTACCTTCACTCACGTCTTCTAGAGCGTGCTTCTCGTGTAAGCGAGCACTACGTTGAGAAATTCACTAACGGTGAAGTGAAAGGTCAAACAGGATCGCTAACGGCACTACCGATCATCGAAACCCAAGCGGGTGACGTATCGGCATTCGTACCGACTAACGTTATCTCTATCACCGATGGTCAGATCTTCCTACAAACAGAACTGTTCAACGCCGGTATTCGTCCAGCGGTTGATCCAGGTATCTCTGTATCTCGTGTAGGTGGTGCTGCCCAAACCAAGATCATCAAGAAACTGTCTGGTGGTATCCGTACCGCACTTGCACAGTACCGTGAACTAGCGGCATTCGCACAGTTCTCGTCTGACCTTGATGACGCAACTAAGAAACAGCTAGATCACGGTCAGAAAGTAACTGAACTGATGAAGCAAAAGCAATACGCGCCAATGTCTGTATTTGAGCAAGCGGTTGTTATTTTTGCAGCTGAAAAAGGCTACTTGAATGATGTTGAGCTGACTAAGCTTGCTGATTTCGAAGCAGCGTTACTTTCTTATGCGAAAGGTCAGTTTGCTGAGCTAGTTGCTCAGATTGATGAAACGGGTAACTGGAACGATGAAATCGCTGCGCAGTTTGCGAAGCTGCTAGAAGATTTCAAAGCGACCCAGACTTGGTAATTGGTTGGTGATCGCTTGCGATCACCTTCTAACGGAGAGTAACGATGGCCGGCGCAAAAGAGATTCGTAACAAGATCGGTAGTGTTAAGAATACACAGAAGATCACTAAAGCGATGGAAATGGTGGCTGCTTCTAAAATGCGTAAAACGCAAGAAGCGATGGAGTCATCACGTCCGTACGCACAAACTATGCGCAAAGTGATCGGTCATATCGCCCTTGGTAGCCTTGAGTATAAGCATCCTTATCTCGAAGAGCGTGAAGCCAAGCGCGTTGGTTACATCATTGTTTCAACTGATCGTGGTCTATGTGGTGGCTTGAACATTAACTTGTTCAAAAAAGCGATCACTGACATTAAGACATGGTCAGATAAAGGTGCAGAAGTTGATTTAGCGTTAATTGGCGCAAAAGCAACGGCATTCTTTAATAGCTACGGCGGTAACGTGTCAGCACAAGTATCAGGTCTTGGTGATTCACCAAGCGTTGATGAGCTGATTGGTACTGTTGGCGTCATGCTGAAGAAATATGATGAAGGCCAATTGGATCGCCTGTATGTGGTTTACAACAAGTTTGTAAACACCATGGTACAGGAACCAGTGATTGATCAATTGTTGCCTTTGCCTAAGTCAGAAGACGAAGAAATGCAGCGCAACCATTCTTGGGACTACATTTATGAGCCCGAGCCGAAAGCCCTACTTGATACCCTGCTGGTTCGCTATGCCGAATCACAAGTGTACCAAGGTGTGGTTGAGAACCTTGCCAGTGAGCAAGCGGCACGAATGGTAGCGATGAAAGCTGCAACAGATAATGCAGGTAATCTGATTGATGAACTGCAACTTGTGTACAACAAAGCCCGTCAGGCTGCGATCACACAAGAACTGTCAGAAATCGTTTCTGGCGCATCTGCTGTATAAGGCAAAGAATTAATAAGTTTAGAGGATTAACGATGGCTACAGGTAAGATCGTACAGATCATCGGTGCGGTAGTCGACGTAGAGTTTCCACAGGACTCTGTACCACAGGTATACGATGCCCTTCACGTTGATGCGAAAGAGAACGGTACGCTAGTACTTGAAGTTCAGCAGCAACTTGGTGGTGGTGTTGTTCGTGGTATCGCAATGGGTACTTCTGATGGCTTACGTCGTGGTTTGTCTGTTGAAAACACAGGCCGCCCTATTGAAGTACCAGTTGGTAACGCGACGCTAGGACGTATTATGAACGTACTAGGTCAACCAATTGATGAGTGTGGTGAGATCGGTGAGCAAGAGCGTTACGCTATTCACCGCGCAGCACCTAGCTACGAAGAACAATCAAACGTAACTGAACTACTAGAAACAGGCGTTAAGGTTATCGACCTTATCTGTCCATTCGCTAAGGGTGGTAAGATCGGTCTGTTTGGTGGTGCAGGTGTTGGTAAGACCGTTAACATGATGGAACTTATCAACAACATCGCCCTAAAACACTCAGGTTTATCTGTGTTTGCAGGTGTTGGTGAGCGTACTCGTGAAGGTAACGATTTCTACTTTGAAATGCAGGAAGCGGGTGTTGTTAACATCGAAAAACCTGAAGAATCAAAAGTAGCAATGGTTTACGGCCAGATGAACGAGCCACCAGGTAACCGTCTACGTGTTGCTCTGACTGGCCTTACAATGGCTGAGCGTTTCCGTGATGAAGGTCGTGACGTACTGTTATTTATCGATAACATCTACCGTTACACCCTTGCAGGTACAGAAGTATCAGCACTACTAGGTCGTATGCCATCTGCTGTAGGTTACCAGCCTACACTGGCAGAAGAGATGGGTGTACTTCAGGAGCGTATCACGTCAACGAAGACAGGTTCTATCACGTCTGTTCAGGCGGTATACGTACCAGCCGATGACTTGACTGACCCATCACCAGCAACGACGTTCGCGCACCTTGACGCAACAGTTGTACTTTCTCGTCAAATTGCATCGCTAGGTCTATACCCAGCTATCGACCCATTGGACTCTACTTCTCGTATGCTAGATCCATTGGTTGTTGGTCAAGAGCACTACGACATTGCACGTGGCGTTCAGAGCCTACTTCAGCGTTACAAAGAGCTAAAAGACATCATTGCAATCCTAGGTATGGACGAGCTATCTGAAGAAGATAAGCAAGCTGTATCTCGTGCACGTAAGATTGAACGTTTCCTAACTCAGCCTTACCACGTTGCAGAAGTCTTCACTGGTGACCCAGGTATCTACGTATCGCTAAAAGATACGCTACGTAGCTTCAAGGGCCTACTAGCGGGTGAATACGACGATATCCCAGAGCAGGCATTTATGTACTGTGGTGCGATTGAAGACGTATTAGAAAACGCGAAGAAGCTGTAAGCTAATTAGGAGGCGACATGGCAGCGATAACTTTCCATCTGGAAGTAGTCAGTGCTGAGAAACGTCTGTTTTCTGGTCGTGCTGAAAATATTCAGGTAACGGGTAGCGAAGGTGAACTGGGTATTCACGCAGGTCACACCCCACTACTGACTGCTATCACTCCGGGCATGGTACGTATTACCAAGCAAGGTGGTGAGGAAGATGTAATTTATCTTTCTGGCGGTATGCTTGAAGTTCAGCCTGCTGCAGTGACGGTATTAGCCGATACTGCTATTCGTGGTGTCGATCTGGATGCCGCGAAAGCAGAAGAAGCGAAACGTCAAGCTGAGGAGCGAATCCATAATCAGCATGGCGATATTGACTTCGCGCAGGCAGCGAGTGATCTGGCGAAAGCCATTGCTCAGCTACGCGTTATTGAGTTAACAAAACGCGCACGCTAGTCTGACGCTAAAGAAAGTAAAAAAGCGACCATCATGGTCGCTTTTTTTATATTTGCTCTATTGTTACTTATACGTTCCCACTAGATGAGAAACTGTATCCTGCTTATTTTCTTTTTATTAATGAACTAAATTGCGACGAGAGCATGTTATTTGTCGGTGAGAAATAAGCGCTAGCACTTAAAACTGTGCTAAGTAGGCGGTACAATAGAGAAAGATTATGAATTTATGCATCAAGAGGGATATCCCATCATGAGCTTTAGTGCTGTGATTTTAGCTGCGGGTAAAGGTACCCGCATGTATTCTAATTTGCCTAAAGTGCTTCACACTTTGGCAGGTAAGCCGATGGTTAAGCATGTGATTGACACATGTAATGATCTTGGTGCGCAAACTATTAACTTAGTTTACGGTCATGGTGGTGACAAGATGCAGCAAGTGTTAGCACAAGAAAGTGTTAACTGGGTGCTGCAAGCAGAGCAGTTAGGTACTGGTCATGCGGTTAATCAAGCGGTACCTAACCTTGCTGATGATGAGAAAGCATTAATTCTTTATGGTGATGTGCCACTCATTAGCGCCCAAACACTTGAGAACTTACTTGATGCACAGCCTGACGGTGGTATTGCGCTGCTAACGGTGGTGCTCGATGATCCAACAGGTTACGGTCGTATTGTTCGTCGTAACGGTCCTGTTGTTGCTATCGTTGAGCAAAAAGATGCAACTGAAGAGCAGAAGCTGATCAAAGAAATTAATACTGGTGTCATGGTTGCTAACGGTGGTGACTTGAAGCGCTGGTTATCTGCACTTAAAAATGACAATGCGCAAGGTGAATACTATCTAACGGATATCATCGAAATTGCTCACAATGAAGGTCGTGCTGTTGAAGCGGTACATCCTGTGGCTGCGATTGAAGTTGAAGGTGTGAATAACCGCGTACAGCTTGCGCGTTTAGAGCGTGCTTTCCAAGCAATGCAGGCTGAGCGCCTACTTGAGCAAGGTGTAATGTTACGCGATCCTGCTCGTTTTGATTTGCGTGGTGAACTTCAATGCGGTACTGACGTTGAAATCGATGTCAACGTGGTAATTGAAGGTAGTGTGAGCATTGGTGATAACGTGGTTATCGGTGCTGGCTGTGTACTAAAAGATTGTGAAATTGACGACAATACTGTGATCAGTCCGTATTCTGTGATTGAAGGTGCAACGGTGGGTGAATCTTGTACTGTAGGTCCATTTGCACGACTACGTCCAGGCACAGAGTTACAAACACAAGCGCATGTAGGTAACTTCGTTGAAATGAAGCAGGCACGTTTAGGCGAAGGCTCAAAAGCGGGTCACTTAACTTACTTAGGCGATGCTGAAATTGGTGCTAACGTGAATATCGGTGCAGGTACCATTACTTGTAACTACGATGGCGCAAATAAGTTTAAAACTGAAATTGGTGATGATGTGTTTGTTGGCTCTGACACACAGCTTATTGCACCAGTGAAAGTTGCAAGTGGTGCTACCATCGGTGCTGGCGCAACCATTAATCGTAATGTTGGCGAAGGTGAGTTAGTGATCACTCGTGCACCTGCTCGTACTATTCAAGGTTGGAAACGCCCAACGAAGAAATAATCATTGCTATTTTTGATTTTAAAGCAGGCATTTTGCCTGCTTTTTTATTGTCTAAATATCTTTATGTGACAGTTTCCTCCCTATTTTCTTCTGTCCGAAGTGGGCATTATGGTTATTTCGAGATAAAAATTATGCGTCATGTGCATATTTGTTATTGATCGATTAATTTTTAAAAAGCTATACTAAGTTTCAAATCGAAACTTAATGTGTCATTTCAAAACTTATGTCTAAGCGTAATACTCAGCAACGTCGTCATGCTATTGCGGCGATGGTCAGTGCTGAAGGTGAAGTCAGTGTTGATGTATTGGCCAGCCACTTTTCTACTTCCGAAGTTACTATCCGTAAAGATCTCGCGGCATTAGAAAGCTCAGGTTTATTGTTGCGTCGTTATGGTGGTGCGATTTCAATGCCGAGTGAAATTGTCTCTACTGATTCTGCTGAAAAAGTTTCAGAACGAAAGCAAGCGATCGCATTAGCGGCTTCTGAGCTTATTCGCGATCACAATCGCATCATTGTTGATTGCGGTAGTACAACAGCAGCATTAATTAATTTGTTAGGTACTAAGCAAGGCTTGGTGGTAATGACTAACTCTTTGCAAGTCGCGAACGCATTAAATGCATTAGAAAACGAACCAACGCTGTTGATGACTGGTGGTACATGGGATCCCCACTCTGAGTCTTTCCAAGGCAAAGTCGCAGAATCAGTACTGCGATCTTACGATTTTGATCAGCTCTTTATTGGTGCGGATGGCATTGATATTGCTCGTGGTACTACGACCTTCAATGAGCTAATCGGATTAAGCCGGGTGATGGCTGAGGTATCGCGAGAAGTCGTGGTGATGATTGAGTCATGCAAGATTGGACGAAAAATTCCTAACTTAGAATTGGCATGGCAAGGAGTAAGTACGCTTATCACTGATGATGGCATGAGTGATGAAGATACAACAGCAATTGAGCAACAAGGCGTGCGAGTGATCCGTGCCTGTTGTGAACGATAACAAGTAGTAAAGGATAGACCGTTATGTGTGGGATTGTCGGTGCGGTAGCACAGCGTGATGTGGCAGAAATCTTAATCGAAGGTTTACGTCGTTTAGAATATCGTGGTTATGATTCAGCAGGTATTGCCGTTGTTGATGATCATCAGCTTCACCGTGTGCGACGAATGGGTAAAGTACAAGCCTTGGCTGAAGCCGTTGAGGCAACCCCGTTATTTGGTGGTACTGGTATAGCACATACGCGTTGGGCAACCCATGGTGAGCCATCAGAATCTAATGCTCACCCACATACTTCTGGCGAGCATATTGCTATTGTTCATAACGGTATTATTGAGAATCACCAAGCATTACGTGAGTTATTACAACAGCGTGGTTACGTATTTAGTTCTCAAACCGATACTGAAGTGATTGCTCACTTGGTTGAATGGGAACTGCGTTCTGCTGCGTCGTTACTTGAAGCAGTACAGAGAACAGTCACACAATTAGAAGGTGCTTACGGCACTGTGGTGATGGATAGTCGCGATCCCGAGCGCATTGTAGTAGCACGCTCTGGCAGTCCGTTAGTGATTGGTTTGGGCGTGGGTGAGAACTTCATTGCTTCTGATCAGTTAGCGTTATTGAATGTGACGCGACGCTTTATGTTTTTAGAAGAAGGTGATGTGGCGGAAGTTACCCGTCGTTCTATTTCGGTATTCAATCAAGCGGGTGAGCAAGTTGAGCGTGCGGTAACAGAATCGAATGTTCAACATGATGCGGCTGATAAAGGGATTTTTCGCCACTATATGCAAAAAGAGATCTTTGAGCAGCCAAGTGCCTTGATCAACACCATGGAAGGCAGGATCAGCAATGATAAAGTGATCATTGAAAGTTTTGGCAGCGATGCGAAAACGATCTTTGATAAAGTCGAGCATATTCAGATCATTGCCTGTGGTACATCATACAATGCGGGCATGGTCGCGCGTTACTGGTTTGAATCCATTGCTGGTATCAGTTGTGATGTGGAAATTGCTTCGGAGTTTCGCTACCGCAAGTTTGTTACCAGACCAAACAGCTTATTGCTGACCCTATCTCAGTCTGGTGAAACGGCAGATACTTTGGCCGCTCTTCGATTAGCACAAGAGAAAGGCTATATGGCGGCGATGACGATTTGTAACGTAGCTGGCTCATCATTGGTGCGTGAATCTGATTTAGTCTTTATGACTCGTGCAGGGGCTGAAATTGGAGTGGCATCGACCAAAGCTTTCACGACTCAACTGATTTCTTTATTGATGCTTGTGACCGCATTGGGTAAACAGCAAGGGAAAATTGACTCTCAAAAAGAGCGTCAAATTGTGCATGCCATGCAGCAATTACCTGTTTGTATTGAAAAAGCGCTAACCCTTGATAAGCCGATTGAGCAACTTGCAGAAGAGTTTAGTGATAAACACCATGCGCTCTTTTTAGGTCGTGGTGAGTTTTACCCTATTGCAGTGGAAGCCTCACTTAAGCTTAAAGAGATTTCGTACATTCATGCTGAAGCTTATGCTGCTGGTGAGTTAAAACATGGCCCATTAGCGCTGATTGATGCCGATATGCCTGTGATTGTGGTTGCGCCAACCAATGATTTATTGGAAAAGCTTAAATCCAATATTGAAGAAGTGCGTGCTCGCGGTGGTTTACTGTATGTCTTTGCTGATAGTGAAGCAGGTTTTGAGGCAACGGAAGGGATGAAAATCATCACAATGCCAAGTGTGGATGAAATTATTGCCCCGATTTTCTATACCATTCCGATGCAATTGCTGGCCTATCACGTTGCTTTAATTAAAGGAACTGATGTTGATCAGCCTCGGAATCTAGCAAAAGCGGTGACTGTTGAGTAATTAAAATTGACCATCATTGAAAAGACGCAGCAATGCGTCTTTTCTATTTTTTACGCCTAATCGTTTTGTTGCGAAATACAAAAATGTCTGTATTTCCATACGATGTGCAATTCAAATTAAGAATAATCTTCTACTCCTATCTTATCTGTTTGTTTTTAAAGTATAAAAAAAACTGACAAATTGGCTCGTCATCTGCAAAGCTGCAATAAGCATAATATTCTTCGCAGTGTGATTGGAGGAGAAGCATGACAGAGCCTAAGACCCAAATTGCTGCACGGATCAAAGAAGCAAGAGAGTGGAAAGGTTTGACTCAAGTGCATATGGCTCAGCAATTAAAAGTTGCGCGTCAAACCTATCTTGATTTGGAAACGGGAAAAACTGAGCCTAAAGTGCGTCTACTTTCTGAAATATCGGAAATTACAGAGCGTCCACTGACATGGTTTGTTTATGGTGATGAAGGAATAGAGATATTAGAAAGCGAATATAAAGAAGAGATCGATCGACTATTACAATTTTTCAGCCGCTTGCCTCACTCTGCTCGCCATATTATTTTGCAGCAATGTATTAATCTCGCCAGTTTTATGGCGGAGTACACACGTGCACTGACACATAAAAATAAATAAATTATCATCGATTTTAGTGTCTTATTTACTGTTCATTTGTGGATTTTAATTGCCTTATTTTGTTTGCACTGATGATGGCTGGTCACACTTTTACATTGATGACCATAGACATATTTTGGGGTGAAGAATAACGTAGGAAATTCCTTAGATTTAATACGGTATTGATGTCTATTATGAGCGACGTACCCCCTACTAATAAGATAAATAATACCGACCAGCAAATGGCACAATTGGCGCTGAAAATTCGTGAAGCGCGAGAGTGGAAAGGGATCACCCAAGTAGCTATGGCGAAGCAGCTTGGTGTGGCTCGTCAGACGTACCTAGATCTAGAATCAGGTAAAACTGAGCCAAGAGTGTTGATGTTATTAAATATAGCTAAGATCACCGGACGGTCGCTGAGTTGGTTTCTTTATGATGACGGTAATCCCGAGTACGGTGATATTAACCGTTTATCGATGCTGTATGCGCAAATGCCTTCTCCATTGCGTTATAAGATGGTAGAGCAAAATATCAATTTGATCTCATCTTGCCTTGAATATGCACTTGATAAACATTAATAATTTAGTGTCTATAAATGAAAAAATAAAAAGCAGCATTCGCTGCTTTTTTTATTTAAAGGCTTAGAGTTTTTATTGTGCTAAGAAAAACTTATAAGCTGGATTTTCTGTTTCATCTTTCCAGTGGTAGCCCAACTCTCGTAAATGACTGGTGAAAGACAGTAAATCTTTATCTTCTAATTCAAATCCACAAAGCACACGACCATAATCAGCACCGTGATTGCGGTAGTTAAACAAGCTGATATTCCAGCGGGTACCTAATGTTTTTAAGAAGCGAATAAGCGCGCCTGGGTATTCTGGGAATTCAAAGCTGTATAAACGTTCTTTTAATGGTTTTGATGGTCGCCCTCCAATCATATAGCGAACGTGTACTTTCGCCATTTCATCATCGGACAGATCGACTACCGGATAGCCGCCCTTTCGTAGATCTTGGATGATGCCATCAAGCTCTTCTTGACCTTGCATTAAACGCACACCAACAAACACATTTGCCAATGAATCATCGTTATAACGGTAGTTAAATTCAGTAACAGCACGTCCACCAATAAGGTGGCAGAAATCAAGAAAAGCGCCAGGACGTTCAGGAATAGTGACGGCTAACAGCCCTTCTCGTTTTTCACCCAGCTCACAACGCTCAGACACATAACGTAAACCATGAAAGTTAAGGTTTGCGCCTGATAAAATCGCCGCGAGTTGCTGATCTTTGAGTTGATGCAATTCTACGTACTTTTTAAGACCTGCTAATGATAAGGCTCCGGAAGGCTCAGCTATCGCTCGGGTATCTTCAAAGATATCTTTCACTGCTGAGCAAATTTCATCACTGCTTACTGTCACCACATCATCAAGGTATTGCTGACATAAACGGAAGGTTTCGCTACCAATACGTTTTACTGCCACACCATCAGCAAACATGCCGACTTGATCTAATGTGACGGGTTGGCCTGCATCAAGCGCTGCTTTTAAACAGGCTGAATCTTCAGCTTCGACCCCAACCACTTTAATTTCAGGTAAGAGTTGTTTTAAAAGCACGGCAACGCCTGCCGCTAAGCCGCCGCCACCAACAGGTACAAAAACACAATCGAGATGACCATTTTGCTGTACTAACTCAATACCGATGGTACCTTGTCCTGCAATCACCGATGGGTGATCGAAAGGCGGAATAAAGGTATAACCATGTTGCTCTGCAAGTTGTTCGGCATAGCCCTTAGCTTCATCAAAGTTACTGCCATGCAGCACCACATGCCCACCAAAACTGCGCACCGCATCAACTTTGATATCCGGTGTGGTGCGTGGCATCACAATCGTCGCTTTAACGCCAAGTTGCTGGCTTGATAAAGCTAAACCTTGTGCATGATTACCTGCTGATGCAGCAATAACACCTGCGGCTTTTTGCGACTCGGTGAGTTGCGACATCATGTTATAAGCGCCACGTAACTTAAATGAGTGAACCGGCTGGCGATCTTCTCGTTTTAGTTGGATCTGATTCGCTATCCTTGCGCTCAGACGAGACATATTTTGCAATGGGGTGACTTGCGCCACCTCATAGACTGGCGCTCGAAGGATATTGCGAAGATAGTCGGCTCCGCTAAGTAGCACTTCATCCGTGGCCTGTTTCACTTCGCTCATGATGATTATCCTTCTAGTTTAGACTTATCGCGAACAGCGCCTTTATCGGCACTGGTCGCTAAGTTGGCATAAGCCTTAAGGGCAAAAGATACCTGACGTTCACGATCGACTGGCTTCCAACCGCGTTGCTCTGTTGCTTCACGACGTGCAGCTAGAGTTGCTTCATCAACGTTGAGCTCAATGCTACGGTTTGGAATATCAATTGCGATGATATCGCCATTTTCAATTAAGCCTATGGTGCCGCCATTTGCCGCTTCTGGTGAAACGTGACCAATGGAAAGACCGCTAGTACCGCCAGAGAATCGACCATCAGTGATCAAGGCACATTCTTTACCTAAGCCCATAGATTTTAAGTAAGTGGTTGGGTAGAGCATCTCTTGCATGCCCGGACCGCCTTTTGGCCCTTCGTAACGAATCACTACCACATCGCCAGCTTTAACTTTGCCACCAAGGATGCCTTCTACTGCCGTCTCTTGGCTTTCAAAGACAATCGCAGGGCCAGTAAAGGTTAAACAGCTTTCATCAACCCCAGCGGTTTTAACGATACAGCCATCTAGCGCCATGTTGCCTGAAAGCACGGCAAGACCACCATCTTGGCTAAAGGCAAACTCTTTACTACGAATACAGCCGTTTTCGCGATCATCATCAAGGGTTTCCCAGCGGCAATCTTGTGAGAATGCTTGTGTGGTACGAATGCCAGCAGGGCCGGCGCGGAAGAAAGTTTTCACTGCTTCTGAATCGGTCACTTTGATGTCGTATTGGCGGAAACTTTCGGCAAAGGTTTCACCTAGCACGTTGTGACAGTCGCTATGGAATAAGCCGGCACGATCCAACTCACCAAGAATACTGTAAACACCGCCAGCACGGTGCACGTCTTCCATGTGATATTTCTGGGTAGATGGCGCCACTTTACATAGGTGTGGCACACGGCGTGACATGCGATCGATATCTGCCATGGTGAAGTCGACCTCGCCCTCTTGTGCAGCAGCTAATAGGTGCAAAACGGTATTCGTTGAACCACCCATTGCGATATCAAGTGCCATCGCATTTTCAAAGGCTTTTTTATTGGCAATATTGCGAGGTAAGACGGTTTCATCGTCTTGCTCATAGTAGCGCTTAGTGAGACCAACAATACGTTTACCTGCATTAATAAATAGCTGCTCACGATCAGCGTGGGTTGCCAGCATTGAGCCGTTACCAGGTTGGCTCAAACCAAGCGCTTCGGTTAAACAGTTCATGGAGTTCGCGGTAAACATCCCAGAACATGAACCACAAGTTGGGCATGCTGAACGTTCGATTTGCTCACTTTGCTCATCAGATACTGTTGGATCGGCACCTTGGATCATCGCATCAACCAAATCGAGTTTGATCACCTGCTCTGACAGCTTGGTTTTACCCGCTTCCATTGGGCCACCCGACACAAAAATCACAGGAATATTAAGGCGCATTGACGCCATTAGCATTCCCGGGGTGATTTTGTCACAGTTCGAAATACACACCATGGCATCGGCACAGTGGGCATTAACCATGTATTCAACAGAATCTGAGATCAGCTCACGTGATGGCAGTGAATAGAGCATACCTCCATGACCCATCGCAATGCCGTCATCAACAGCAATGGTATTGAACTCTTTGGCAATACCGCCCGCTTCTTCAATTTGTTTGGCAACCAGCTGACCTAAATCTTTTAAGTGGACGTGACCTGGAACAAATTGGGTAAAGGAGTTAACAACAGCGATGATAGGCTTACCGAAATCTTCATCTTTTACGCCAGTGGCACGCCAAAGCGCGCGAGCACCAGCCATATTTCGGCCATGGGTTGTGGTTGCAGAACGGTATTTAGGCATAACAGAAAATCCTTTTTGAGCACTGCCGCCAAGTTTCGGCGACAGTTTTGATATGTGTTGAGTGGCGATGCAGCGGGATTATTTCTCTGGGTAGACGTAATCTAGCCAGCCCCATTTGTCTTCGGTTTCACCATTAAACAAGCCGAAGTAAGCTGCTTGTAGCTCTTTTGTCACAGGTCCACGTTTACCTGAGCCTACCGTGATTTGATCCACACTGCGTACTGGCACGATTTCAGCAGCTGTTCCTGTCATGAAGATTTCATCGGCAAGGTATAAGGCTTCGCGCGCAATATTTTCTTCACGCACTTCATAACCACGCTCTTTCGCTAAGATCATGATGGTGTCACGGGTAATCCCCGGTAAGATCGCACTCGTTGTTGGTGGAGTTGAAAGTACGCCATTACTCACTACAAAAATGTTCTCGCCAGCACCTTCAGATAGGTAACCATCCACACTTAGCGCAATACCTTCTGCATAACCGTGGCGACGTGCTTCACTACCAACCAATAATGAAGATAGGTAGTTACCACCTGCTTTCGCTGCGGTTGGAATAGTATTTGGCGCGGCACGATTCCAACTAGAAATCATGGCATCAACGCCATTTTCAAGTGCTTCTTCACCAAGGTAAGAGCCCCAAGGGAAAGCTGCAACGATCAGATCCATTTTAGTATTAACAGGAGGACACACACCTAGACCTACATTACCAACATAACCTAGTGGGCGAATGTAGGCAGAGTCTAGCTTGTTGACACGGATCGTTTCACGACAGATCTCCATGAGCGCATCACAGCTATATGGAATAGGGAAACGGTAAATCTTCGCTGAATTTAGCAAGCGATCCATGTGCTCTTTATGACGAAAAACAGCGGGACCTTTCGGTGTGTTATAACAACGGATCCCTTCAAAAACTGAGGTGCCGTAGTGCATCGCATGGGTTAGAACGTGAACATTAGCATCAGCCCAAGGCACGATTTCACCGTTAAACCAAATATAATCTGCAGTATTTGCCATGTTGAATTCCCTTCTAAAAATTTAATCCTGTAACTGTAGGTTTGATGTTTCGACTTCAATAACATCCCACAGTTTTTCAATTTGGTTGATAAGCGTTGTGATTGGACGATCACTATCGACGATAATTTCGATTCTGGCTATCTTGCTGTGATGATTTTGCGTGGCATCGACTTTTTTGATAATAAAGCCACGGTGGCGGATCACACGTAAGATACGCTCAAGTAATACTGGCTTATCGTTTGCCGTAATGTTGAGTAAAAATCGTTCCATTAGGTATTCTCCAGCATATCTTGGTTTGCCGCACCCGGTGGTACTAGCGGCCAGACATTTTCTTCTTCATCAATTAGCACATGCAGTAAATAGGCTGTTTTGCTTGCTAGCATTTCTTCAAGAGCAGGTGCGACTTCTTCTTTACGGGTGATGGTTTTACCCGGTATATCAAAAGCTTTCGCTAGCATTACAAAATCAGGGTTGTCATCTAGAATTGTTTCGCTGTGGCGACCATCGAAAAACAGCGACTGCCATTGGCGAACCATGCCTAAACGCTGGTTATTAATAAGCACCATTTTCACCGGAATATTGCGGCGTTTCAGTGTGCCTAGCTCTTGCACGTTCATCATGAAAGAGCCATCACCCGTGATCAGAATTGATTGATCATCAGGTCGTGCGACACTTGCTCCCATCGCTGCTGGCAAGCCAAAGCCCATGGTGCCAAGTCCTGCTGAAGTGATGTAATTTTGCGGTGCTCGAGGTTGAATATGCTGTGCTGCCCACATTTGATGCTGACCAACATCGGTCGAGATCATGCTGCTGTCGGGCATCATATCGGATAACTGTTTTAGCATTAGTGGTGCATAGATCAGATCGCCTGGATGGTCGTAACGCCATTTACCTATTTTACGAACATGCTCGCTGTGAGTGAGCCAGCGGCTGATATCTTGGCTTAGTTCAAGCTGCGGTAGAATGACATTAATATCACCACGCAGTGGTGCATCAGCATGACGTAATTTGCTAAATTCTGCCGCATCAATATCGATATGAATAACTTTGGCGTGTGGAGCGAAAGTATCGAGTTTTCCAGTTACGCGATCGTCAAAACGCGCACCCACCACGATCAATAAGTCTGCCTCTTGTACCACTAAGTTTGCCGCTTTGGTACCGTGCATACCTAGCATACCCAGAAAGTGTGGATCATGACGTTCAATTGAGCCTAAGCCTTTTAGCGTACTCACTGATGGCATTGGGTTTAGTGCTAAAAACTGGCGTACAGTGTCTGTTGCGTGAGCAATTTGTACCCCGCCACCGACATATAGAACAGGGCGATGACTTTGATCGAGTAGCTGTTGCGCAGCTTGAATGGCTTCTGCTGTTGTGGTCGGAATTGCAGGACTATCAATAACTGGTAGTAATTCGGTAGGTGCTTGTGCAAGTTGCACATCTTTTGCTATATCGACAATAACTGGGCCTGGACGCCCTGCTTTTGCAACAACAAAGGCTTCAGCCAATGTAGGTGCTAGCTCGTTGATATCGGTTACTAGATAGCTGTGTTTGGTACACGATAACGACATACCGATCACATCCATTTCTTGGAAAGCATCAGTACCAATATGAGAGCTAGCAACCTGTCCTGTGATGGCAACCAGTGGTACAGAATCCATAAAGGCATCTGCAAGACCGGTTACAAGGTTAGTTGCGCCAGGACCTGATGTTGCCATACAGACGGCAACATCTTGTGTTGATCTTGCCATGCCGATGGCTGCCATTGCCGCCCCTTGTTCGTGGCGACAAAGAATGTGTTCAACACCGCCGTCATATAGTGCGTCATAAATTGGCATGATGGCACCGCCAGGGTAACCAAAAACGGTTTTTATCCCCTGCTGTTGTAGTGCTTGTACAACTAATTCTGCCCCTGTCATCGCAGCTCCTTGCTTGCTTTGATAGATAGTGTAGAAGTGATTAATTCACTCAAATCCATTTGTTGAAAAAAGCCCCCGAACTTCTCAGTGCGGGGGCTTTTTGTTTGCATTCTTTGCGCTATTTTACGCCAGCAAATCCCCGCTGCGGTGACAGAATCACCACAATGACGTTAATAATGAGTACTAGGGATGTTGTTGCTAAACGCATGTGTATTTGTCCAACTTTTGTTGTCTACTTGTTGCTATATGTTAGTGGTAACACAGACATCTATCGCATGACAAGCAAAAAGTGTGGTTTTTTTAGCAAACAAGCTGCATTTACAGGCATCTTATGAAACCCAAAAGCAATATTTCATTAACTAATGATTTTTTATCTCTGTGGGATGATGTATCGATGACACTTGCAATTGTTCATAGCCGAGCCTGTGTAGGTGTGCAGGCACCACCAGTTACGGTTGAAGTACATTTAAGTAATGGTCTACCAAGTTTTACGTTAGTGGGATTGCCTGAGACCACGGTCAAAGAGGCCAAAGATCGGGTTCGTAGCGCGATTATTAATGCTAATTTTGAGTTCCCTTCTCGGCGTATTACCGTCAACTTAGCCCCTGCTGATTTACCGAAAGAAGGCGGACGTTTTGATCTGCCCATCGCCCTCGGTATTCTCGCCGCTTCTGGGCAAATTCCGTCTGATAAGCTAAGCGATCATGAGTTTATTGGTGAGCTTGCACTCTCCGGTGAGTTGCGCCCTGTTAAAGGGGCTTTACCAGCGGCATTGGCGGCACTGAAAGCCAAACGTTGTTTTGTGGTGCCTGATCGTAATGGCGATCAAGTGGCGTTAGTGGGTAAAGAGACCCATAAATCAGCAGCAAGCTTACTGGCGGTTTGTGGTTATCTTTGTGGGCAGCAACAATTAGAGTTGCAGTTTGCAGAGTATCGCAATCAAACCGATGAGCATAATGATCGAGACATGCAAGATATCATTGGTCAACAACAAGGAAAGCGCGCATTAGAAATAGCAGCGGCTGGCGGTCACAACTTATTGTTTCTAGGGCCGCCAGGAACGGGCAAAACCATGCTAGCCTCAAGACTGTGTGATTTATTACCGCCAATGAGTCATGAAGAAGCGTTAGAAACCGCTGCTGTTACTTCGCTTACTCAGCAATCATTACATCAAGGTAATTGGCTTAAACGCCCGTTTCGTACCCCACACCATTCAAGTTCGATGGCGGCTTTAGTGGGCGGTGGCTCTGTGCCAAAACCGGGAGAAATATCACTTGCTCACAATGGCTTACTGTTCTTAGATGAAATGCCCGAGTTTGAGCGCAAAGTGCTCGATTCATTACGGGAGCCGCTTGAGTCCGGACATATCGTGATTTCTCGCGCTAGCAGTAAAACCACCTTTCCTGCCCGCTTTCAGCTGATTGGCGCATTAAATCCGAGTCCGTCTGGTTATTATGATGGCAATCAAACACGTACTAATCCTCAAGCGATATTGCGCTATTTAAGCCGTTTGAGTGGACCATTACTTGATAGGTTTGATATGTCGATTGAGATCCCAGCCTTGCCTCGTGGCACATTAACCGAAGGTGGTGATCGGGGCGATACGACTGCCGTGATTAAGTCTCGGGTCGATCAGGCAAGAGAGCGAATGTTAGCGAGAAGTGGCAAAGTGAATGCGTTGCTATCAACCCGAGAGCTCGATCAACATTGTCCACTGCAGCAAGCAGATGCGGCTTTTTTAGAAAACGCACTGCATCAGCTAGGGCTATCGATTAGGGCGTATCATCGGATTATTAAAGTGGCACGCACGATTGCAGATTTAGCTGGTGAAACCAGTATTGGTCGTGGGCATCTTGCTGAAGCATTGGGTTATCGTTCGATGGATAGGCTCTTAAAGCAGATCAATAGCCAAGTGGTGTAGCTAAGTAAGCATAGTTATTAGGTAAGAAAAAAGGGCCATTCGGCCCTTTTTGTAATATTGAGGTTGTGCGATTACTTTTTCAGTAAGTAGTTAACTAGTTCAAAGTACTCATCAGCAGATTTGATCTTACCGGTTTTCACTAGGTATTTGTTGTTAACTACCACAGCAGGCACGCCTGTTAGACCTGCATCTTCAAAGGCTTTATCAAAACGGCTTACCATAGAGTTAACGGCAAAGCTGTTGAATGCGCCATCAAACTCAGCAGCAGGAACACCTTCATCGATGAAGATTTGGCGCACTTCTTCTTCATTGCGTGGTGGTTTGTTTAGGGTGTGAATGCGGTTAAAGAATACTGGCACCATTTTATCTTGTACACCTAGTACTACAGACGTTGCGAACGCTTTGCTCATCACTTTGCCCATTGGGCCACCCATGAAAGACACATGCATTTTTTGTAGCTTGGCATTTTCAGGTAGCTTCGTTTTTAGCTGCTTGATCATTGGCTCAAATTGGTAACAGTGTGGGCAGTACAATGAGAAGAACTCGGTCACAATAGGGGTTTCAGACTTAGGTTGATCGAGAACTTGGTAGTAATCGCCTTCTGTGAATTTTGCAGCATGTACAGAAAACGACAGTAATGCAGCGCTGGCTAACGTAAGTAACTTCTTGAACATTGGTATGACTCCCTGATTGTCCTTGTCATGGCTATAGATATAACCTGAGTTTTTATATTAATGATTGTTGTTATTACCACTGAGGCATAAGTTGCAATGGTGCTTCATTCAGTGATGCAATTTGTTCTTTAAATGCAAGTACTTGCTCTTCCCAATATTTTGCATCAGCAAACCATGGGAATGCACGTGGAAACGCAGGATCTTGCCAGCGTTTTGCTAACCATGCCATATAATGCACCATTCTAAGACCGCGTAAAGGCTCAATTAGTTGCAATTGGCGCTGATCAAACTCTGCAAATTCACCATACGCTTCTAATAAGGCATCAAGCTGAGCTAATTGATCGGCACGCTCACCGTTAAGTAGCATCCACAGATCTTGGATTGCAGGACCATTACGGGCATCGTCAAGATCGACAAACAGTGGCCCATCACGCCAGAGAATATTCCCCGGGTGACAATCACCGTGAAGGCGAATAGCTTGCCAATCCGTTGACCAATGTTGCTCAAGAACACTAATTAACGTATCAAGATCGGCGAAGAACGTGGCTTTTAGGTGATCGGGAATAAATGGGCTATTCGCCAATAATTGGCGAGGCTGATAAACGTACTCTTCCATTCCCATGGTGGGACGATGTTTGAAAGCTTGGCGTTGCCCGACTTGGTGAATGCGGCCTAAATAGCGTCCTACCCATTCCAGTTGATCAAAATTATCGACTTCAAATTGGCGTCCACCGACACTTGGAAATAGCGCAAAACGGTGATCATTGAAGTTATGTAGCGTTTGTCCATTGATCGCAATCGGTGCTGCTACAGGAATGTCGGCTTCCACTAACTCTTGGGTAAATTGATGCTCTTCGGCAATTTGCTCATCGCTCCAACGTCCAGAGCGATAGAATTTGGTGACGTAGCGCGCCCCATCTTCCGCTTTAAATTGGTAAACCCTATTTTCATAGCTGTTAAGTGCAAGTAATCCAGATTCCGCGTGAACATCAATGCTATCTAATGCATCAAGTAGTAACTCGGGGGTGAGATCTGAAAAACAAAAATCGTTTTTTTCCATGGAGCAGCCCTAAAGACAGAGAGTAAGCCACTAGTGTACCTCAATCTCTGTATTGCGAAATCAAAAGGGTCGTTACCCGACCCTTTCAAATAGTGTGTTTAGTCATTAGTTTAGCGAAGCTTACCAATAAATCGACTTTCTGTGCTTAACGAATGTTGCTCATCGCCTTGCCCTGTTGAGAGCACAAAGCGGATGTTAATGATCGGCTCTTTTAAATCATAAGGGTCGACCCCTAAGCTGATCGGTAAGCTCACAATATTACCTGCATCAACGGTGATCACTTGCGGGCCATACCATTGAATATCATCAATCCCTTCAGCTGTTAGGGTAAAGGTGGTGTCTTGTTGGAACTTATTGATGATTTTCAGGGTATAGGTATTTTCAATTAAGCCTTGGTCGTTTTCTTTAAACAGCTGGGTGCGATCGCGGATCACATCCAAACCCATTGGCTGAATAGTATTAAGTAATACGAAAAATAGCCCAATCATAGCCACCAGAACCGAGCCATAGCCGATTAATTTTGGTCGTAAGACTTTGGTTTTCTGCCCTGCTAATTGGTGCTCTGTGGTATAGCTGATCAACCCTTTCTCATAGCCCATTTTATCCATGGTTTGATCGCAGGCATCAACACAGGCACCACAGTTAATGCACTCATATTGCATTCCTTCTCGAATATCGATGCCTGTTGGGCACACTTGGACACAAAGGTTACAGTCAATACAGTCACCAAGCCCTTGCTCGGCAGGGTTTGCTTTACGAGATCGTGGGCCGCGTTTCTCTCCTCGTCGAGTGTCATAGCCAACAATGTAGCTGTCTTTATCAAACATAGCGGATTGAAAACGTGCATAAGGGCACATGTGGATACACACAATGGAGCGCATCCAGCCAGCATTGACGTAAGTACAAATAGTGAAAAAAAGTACCCAAAAGGTTATCCAAGCCGACGACTGCCAAGTGAAGAATTCTACAAGCAGGGTTTTGATTGGGATGAAATAGCCAACAAAACTGAGTGCGGTAATAAGCGCAATCACCACCCATGCAATGTGTTTAAGGGTTTTACGCACAGCAAGGTTAAAGGTCATGGGTAAAGCATCTTGGCGACGGCGTTTATTGGCAGCACCTTCGAGTTTTTCTTCAAACCAAATATAGATAAACGTCCATACCGTTTGAGGACAGAAATAGCCGCACCAGACACGGCCGAGGAATGTTGTGATAAAAAATAATGCAAAGGCCGCAATCATAAACAGGAGTGCAAGCAAGGTGAGATCTTGCGGCCAGAACGTGGTGCCAAAGAAGTAGAATTGCTGATCATTAACATCGAGTAATACGGCTTGGCGCCCATGGAAAGTGATCCAAGGTAAGCCTAAAAAGAGCAGCATTAATAGGCTACCCATTCGTTGCCTTAACCGTTGATAAATCCCTTTTACTGCTCTGACGTAGAGTTGTTCACTTGGGTTGAAGCGATCTGCATTAATGACGGTTGTGGTAGGTTGTTTCTCGGCTGTGATGTCTTTTATTTTGATTTTATCAGCGCTCATAACATAGCATTCCTTGCGTGGCACGAAGTGTAATTGTTAATGGTTATCGTGCTTTGTTAATGGAATGATTGTAACGTATGGTGCTCTGTTGACCTAAAATCAGTGCCGAAATTGATGGTTTGGACACAAAAAAAGCCAGTGTGAAAACTGGCTTTTTGAATTATTGGGTGGCGCGTACGATAATTATTGAGTTACTTAATGATACCGCGAGCACGTAAGATCGCTGTTTTGAAGTCATCTTCGCAATCTTTTGCAATACCAGGGATCATCGCATCTTTATCACTGTTACGCATTTTCAGATGGTAAATAAGTACATCATCAGTAAGTGATTCTAAAGGTCCTTCGTATTGGGCTTCTTTGGCAAGTTTTAGAATGAATTCCACCAAGTTTAGATCGGGATCTTTTTGCCACTCAGGGTGAATAAGTTCGATGAGCTCATTAACGCGATGCGTTTTCATAGTTACTCCGTGGTTCGGGCTGAGTAATCGTTACACGATTTAATTGTCATAGTTTTAATAGGGATAAACTATAACAAAGTCGGCAGGGATACAATCTGTTGTTATGCAGAGCAATGACAAAAGAAAGTAAAAAAAAGCAGCGGAGGCTGCTTTATAGAAATGTTTTATTTATGATCACGCTGTCTGTTGAGAAAGTGGTGATATCAGAGTTTGTTCATCAAACTGATCGCTTTTTAATGCGATATCTGTATTGGTTAATGAAACCTCAACCATTGCTGCTTTTTTCGTTTTAAAATGCGGCGCATGCGCAGTGGTGCGATAACGTGAAGGACTACGATGGGTACTTGCATACCTGACGGGAGATGCTGGTCGCATAAATCACCTATTGTCAGGCTCATCCTTGGCCGGAAGTTGTAAGCTGATAACTGAAGGGAAGATTCCCTACTGGGTTGACCCCATCCATCAGAATATCGCTTGGCTATTAATCAATTTGTGCTGAGAATAACAATAGTGATTTCAAAAGTCGAGCAAAAAGTAGCCAGTAAAATGCTAATATTGAAGCGTTGAGACGGATGAATCAGCACAACGCAAAAAAATAACGGTAAAAGTTATTTAGCTCGATGTATTCACATTTGTTTATGTTGTAATACGCCGTTTGTGTTACACAGCCCATATTGTATGGGCGATCCATATTATAAAAAGAAAGCCTTGGGAGAGGATGTATGGAGCAGGAGCAGCGACGTATTGTTGCCAACCGAAACTTATCTTATCGATTAGCCGAATCTATCGGTCGTCGTATTTTGGCGGGCGAAACGGCACCAGGTGATATTTTGCCGGGTGAAGTCGAATTAGGTGAAATGTATGGTGTAAGCCGTACAGCTGTTCGTGAGGCAATCAAAATGTTGGCTGCCAAGGGAATGGTATTGCCTCGTCCGCGCATTGGTACGCGCGTGATGCCAAAAAAGAACTGGAATTACCTTGATCAAGATTTATTAGCTTGGTTAGATTTCGATGCAGATTCTGAGTTACTGACTGAATATCAACAAGCACGTTTGATGTTAGAGCCGGAAGCGGCTGCATTAGCGGCTATTCATGCAACTGATGAAGAGCGTCGAGAGTTGCAAGAGTTACTCGCAGAAATGCACCAAATGGGTGAGAACTTCGATCAAGAGCATTGGATTGAAGTGGATACGCGTTTCCATCAGTTGATCTATTTTGCTTCTGGTAATCACTTTATCAGTCCATTTGGTAACTTATTTAAAGCGGTATTTGAAAATTACTTCCGTGTCGTAACACGTAAGCGTATTTTAAAACTTGATGCTCACCAGCAGATCGTCGATGGCATTATTGCCCGCGATCCTGATGCTGCACGACAAGCCACATTATCCTTATTAAATAAGTGATCAGAGAAACGGAGCTAAATGCTCCGTTTTTTATTGCTTACAATTTTTACTATCGGTAATACAAATATCACCAATCCTCTCTTGCTTATTTTCAGCTTACAAGTGTAAGCTGAGAGCATAATAACAAAGTCATGATGTCATGTCGGTAGAGGAAGAAGATCAATGGGTAAAGCAGTCGCATCTGAATCTGGGTATTCAGTTGCCGAAGAAGCAGCAAACAGTATTAGTCATGGTATTGGCTTACTGTTTGGGTTGTTTGGTTTATATCTGTTGCTTGAAAAAGCATTTGCGCTAAACGCTGATACGTTAAGCATTGTGAGTTATACCGTGTATGCCGTGAGCATGATATTGCTCTATCTGGCATCCACCTTGTATCACTCTGTCTCTTCAGTGAAAGCCAAACGGGCATTAAAGACTTTTGATCATTGTGCGATTTATTTGCTGATCGCTGGCACTTATACTCCTTTCTTATTAATAGCCTTACGCACTCCCTTGGCGATAGGGTTAATGACGGTGATTTGGGCTCTGGCGTTGATCGGAATTATTGCCAAAATTGCTTTTGTGTATCGGTTTAAAAAGCTCTCTTTGATCACCTATCTCACCATGGGATGGTTATCGCTGATTGTGATTTATCAATTGGCAATATCTCTTTCAACTGGTGGTTTGGTGCTACTGGCATTAGGTGGTGTTATCTACTCGCTGGGTGTGATTTTTTACGTTAATAAACGCATCCCTTACAACCATGCGATTTGGCATTTGTTTGTATTAGGTGGTTCGATTTGCCATTTCTGCGCGATTTATTTCTACGTCAATCCGGTGTCGTGACTTAAATATTTAAGATAAAAAAAGAGAGCGCACTGCGCTCTCTTTGTTTTTACTGTTTAAATTAATCTCGCCAGAAAGCCGGAGAAAACACCACTAATACAGTTAGGATCTCTAAACGCCCCATCAACATCCCTAAACTTAATGTCCACTTAGACAGATCAGGCAAGCTGGCAAAGTTACCAGTAGGACCAATGATATCACCCATACCTGGACCAACGTTCGCCACAGCTGTTACAGCACCAGTAATACTGGTGATTGGATCAAGTCCTTGCAGACCAAGTACTGCGGCAATAAAGATGATTGTCATTATAAACGTCAGTACTAAAGCGACTACTGAGCGGACAATTTCTTCTGTCACAGGACGCCCATTGTAACGTTGGATAAACAGCGCTGATGGGTGGATCGATTGCATGATTTGCTTACGTAATAAGGCAAAAGCGATCTGGAAACGGAAGATTTTAATACCGCCACTGGTTGAGCCTGAACATGCACCCACTAATAGCGTGAAAGCGAAAATGATGCTCGGCAGTGGTCCCCATGCAGTGAAATCACCTAAGCCAAACCCTGTGGTTGTGACAACAGAAATAATGTTGAAAAACGACAAACGTAGCGCATCCATCACCGAATAATCTTTATTGAAGATCAAGCAGGCTGCCACAATCAAACTCGCGACGGTCACAAATAAGGCATAGCCTTTTACCTGTGCATCGCCAAATAAGGTTTTGGGATGACGCTTTTTCAACGCTTGGACGAACAGTAAAAATGGCAAACCACCTGCAAACATAAAGACAGTAGCAACCCACTGTGCGCTGTGCGAGAAGTGATTCATTGAGCCGTCTGAGGTTGAATATCCACCGGTCGAAATGGTAGTGAAAGCATGGTTAATCGCATCAAAGGTATTCATCCCTGCAAACATAAACGAAATGATACAAAGCAGGGTTAAAGTGAGATAAACATTAACGATATTCTTCGCTACGCTTTTGGTTCGTGGTGAGCTTTTATCTGACCAATCTGAAGATTCAGTTTGGAACAGGCGCATACCACCGACGTTCAGCATCGGTAGAATAGCTACCGCCATCACGATGAAGCCCACCCCGCCTAACCACTGTAAGGTTGAACGCCACAGCAAAATACTGGGCGCCATATCATCTAAACCACTTAACACCGTAGAGCCCGTGGTGGTGATCCCTGACATGGTCTCAAAGTAGGCATCAGTGAAGCTAATGTGGTTGATAAATACAAACGGCAAGGCGGCAAAGGCACTAGCAACGGTCCAAACCAAGGTGGTGATCAAAAACATATCACGCACACTGAGTTTGAATTCAGGTGTCTTGCCTAGGGTTAAAAATAAAAAGGCCACAGAGTGGGTGATCAATACCGCGGTAGCGAAATCAATAAACCCTTCTGTACCTGTAAAAAAGGCGACTAATGTCGGCACGTACATGAACAGGGCTAGCTTAGATAGCACTAACCCTAGAACAAACAGTATGGGACGATAATTAACCATGATAATTACAAGAAGAAAGGACTTGGTTGGAATAAGCGTTCAACATCAGGGATGTACTTCTTATCAACAAGGAACATCACCACGTGATCGTTTTGTTCAATCACTGTACGGTCGTGGGCGATCAGTACTTCTTCACCGCGTACGACTGCACCAATGGTGGTACCCGGTGGCAGTTTAATATCGCTGATTGCACGGCCAACGACTTTCGATGTGGTTGAATCACCGTGAGCAATGGCTTCAATGGCTTCTGCCGCACCACGGCGTAGTGACGATACGTTAACGATATCGGCTTTACGCACATGGGTTAACAGTGCTGAAATGGTCGCTTGTTGTGGTGAAATCGCAATATCAATAGTGCCACCTTGCACTAAATCGACGTAAGCACCGCGCTGGATCAACACCATCACTTTCTTTGCGCCCATGCGTTTGGCTAGCATCGCTGACATGATATTGGCTTCATCATCGTTGGTGACGGCGATGAAGACATCGATCTGCTCGATATGCTCTTCACTCAATAGTTCTTGATCGGATGCATCACCACAGAAAACGATGGTGTTTTGCAGCATTTCAGACAAGTTCTCAGCACGTTCCTGATTTCTTTCTATCAGTTTAATGCTGTAGTTTTGCTCTAAACGACGCGCTAAACCGGCACCAACGTTACCACCACCGACAATCATCAAGCGTTTGTAAGGTTTCTCTAAGCGCTGGAGCTCACTCATCACTGAGCGAATATGATTACTGGCAGCGACAAAGAACACTTCATCGTCGGCTTCAATAATCGTAGTGCCTTGTGGGCGAATAGGCTTACCTTGACGGAAAATGGCTGCAACACGAGTATCGATATGCGGCATGTGCTCACGTAGTGCAGAGAGTGCGTTACCGACCAGTGGACCACCGTAGTAGGCTTTTACCGCAACCAGACCGACTTTGTCTTCAGCAAAACTGACGACCTGTAATGCGCCCGGGTACTCGATCAGTTTTTCAATGTAATCGGTCACCAACTCTTCTGGTGCGATCAAGTGATCGACAGGAACAGCATCGGATTGGAATAACTGCTCCTTTTCTCGCAAATATTCCGGAGAGCGGATACGTGCAACACGGTTAGGTGTATTAAACAAAGAAAACGCAATTTGACATGCGATCATGTTAGTTTCGTCGGAGTTCGTGACAGATACCAACATATCGGCGTCTTGTGCTCCTGCTTCACGCAAGGTGCGAGGGTGACTAGCAAAACCTTGTACAACACGAAGATCGTATTTGTCTTGCAGCTCACGTAGACGCTCGGGATCCTTATCAACGATAGTGATATCGTTATTCTCACCAACCAAGTTTTCAGCAAGAGTACCGCCAACTTGTCCGGCACCGAGAATAATAATTTTCATAGTCTATGCCTGATGTAATGCCTGTAGAGTTCCGTGTTTGAATAACAACGTTCTGATCGGCGTTATAAAGTACGAAAAAGCGGAATCTTGTCGCCAAGTTCCGCTTTTATTAAAAAGATTGCTTACTCTGCTTTTGTCAGTACTGCGTAGTAAAAACCATCCATTGCTTCTTCTCCGGGCAGAATTTGACGACCCGGTTTCGCAGGATCGCTGCCAATTAATGTCGCATCTGACGTTCGTGCTAAGAAAGCTTTTACCTGATCGCAGTTTTCTTGTGGCGTAATAGAGCAAGTAGCGTAAACCAACGTACCACCCGGTTTTAATTGCAGCCACATTGCATCAAAGATTTCTGCCTGAAGTGTTGCCAGTGCCGCAATATCTTCACCACGGCGTAGCCATTTGATATCTGGGTGACGACGGATAACACCTGTCGCTGAACATGGTGCATCCAGCAAAATGCGATCGAATTTATCGCCCTTCCACCATTGCTCTGGGTAGCGAGCATCAGCACACAGTACTGTCGCATCAAGGTTTAAACGCGCTAGGTTTTCATGCACACGTTTAAGACGGTTTTCATCGCAATCAATGGCTACCACTTTAGTTGATGGCACATGCTCCATGATGTGAGCTGTTTTACCACCAGGGGCTGCACAGCAATCAAGGATTAACTCACCTGCTTGTGGCTGTAAGTAATCCACAGCCAATTGTGCAGCGGCATCTTGTACCGATACCCAACCATCACTAAAACCTGGCAGTTTGGTGACATCACAAGGTGACAGCAAACGTAGTGCATCAGCCGCTTGTGGGTGCAACTCTGTCGCAATACCTTCGGCATCAAGAAGTGCACGGTAAGCATCACGAGTATTGTGCTGGCGGTTTACACGTAGCCACATTGGCGCTTTGGTGTTGTTGGCTTCACAAATCGCTTCAAATTGCTCAGGGTAGCTTTCTTTTAACAGTTTCAGCAGCCAACTTGGGTGACCTAATTTACCTGCGTCATGGCTGATCGCTTTGGCATCGAGCTCTTCTTGTTGACGCTGATAATTACGTAAAATTGCGTTAATAAGACCACGAAGTTGTGGCTTTTTAAGTGTTTTCGTCGCATTTACCGTTTCAGCAACTGCCGCGTGAGCTGGAATACGCATGTAACCTAACTGGTACAAACCCACTAAAATAAGGTGGTGGAAAACACGTTGCTTACCTTTTAACGGCTTATCCATTAACGCTTGAGTGATTGACTCTAAACGTGGAAGCCAGCGAAGAACGCCATAGCAGATCTCTTGCAATAAAGCGTGGTCACGCTCTCTGATATCTTGTTGCGCAGCGGGAAGCGCGGCGGATAATGACTGCCCTTGATCAACGACCTGATAAATAACTTTGGCCGCGGTGGCTCTTACATTCATAGCTGTTTCCTGAACACGCCGTTAGTGCTGGCGATAACAATGTTGGAACTTAAAAAAGAAAAGCCAGTGACTGAACACTGGCCTTGGTGTTTATAGCTGAGTGCCAGGTTCGAACCATTCTCGACGCGAGTTTAGTAAATCCGCCGCGGACATGGCTTTTTTGCCTGGAGGTTGAAGCGAAATAAGGCGAAGTGCGCCATTACCTGTCGCCACCAAGATACCTTGTTTATCCGCAGATAAAATCGTACCTGGCGCTTTACCTTGGTTATCGGCTTCTACCGCTGTTTGCCATACTTTGACATTTTGCTCTGCGACGGTGAAGTAGCTCATTGGCCAAGGGTTAAATGCACGCACACAACGCTCAATCGCAGCGGCATCCATTGTCCAATCAATTAAAGCTTCTTCTTTACTTAGCTTTTTGGCGTAGTTTGCTTGCTCATCGTCTTGTTTAACGGCAACAGCTGTGCCGTCTGCAATATCAGATAAACAATCAATAAGTGCATCAGGGCCAAGTTCAGCCAGTTTTTCATACATAGTGGCACTGGTATCTGTTGCTTCAATTGGCAAGGTTGCCACTTTTAGCATGTCGCCAGTATCAAGGCCGATATCCATCTGCATGATAGTCACGCCGGTTTCCGTATCACCTGCCCAGATAGAACGTTGGATAGGTGCGGCACCACGCCAGCGAGGTAGAATAGAACCATGGACGTTAATACAACCTAAACGCGGTGTGTCTAACACTTCTTGTGGTAATAATAGGCCGTAAGCAACAACGACCATGATGTCCGCATCAATGGCTGCAAGTTCTTGTTGTGCTTCTTCATTGCGTAGCGAAACAGGCTGGTAAACCGGAATATCATGCTCAAGTGCAATGGCTTTTACAGGGCTTGCCGTTAGTTTTTTACCACGGCCTGCAGGGCGATCCGGTTGAGTGTAAACAGCAACAACGTCGTGCTGTGAAGACAACAACGCCGCCAGATGACGGGCGGCGAAGTCAGGAGTACCGGCAAAAACGATGCGTAATGGTTTGCTCAAGGTAACCTCTAAATAATTAGTTTTTTTCGTTATGGCGTTTAATTTTTTCTAGTTTTTGTTTGATACGCTGACGCTTTAGCGGTGACAAGTAGTCCACAAATAGCTTACCTGCTAGGTGATCTAATTCATGTTGAATGCAAATAGCCAGTAGCTCATCTGCATCAAAGCTGATGGTATCACCGTTACGATCCAAGGCGGTTACGCTCACTTCAGCAGCTCGTGGCACTAATGCTCGTGCGCCAGGAACAGAAAGACAGCCTTCTTCAATCCCATCTTCACCGCGTTTTGCAGTGATTTCTGGGTTGATCAAGACCATAGGTTGATCGCGCGTTTCAGAAGTATCAATCACCACAATGCGTTGGTGAATATCGACTTGAGTTGCCGCAAGACCAATGCCTTCTTCGTCGTACATGGTTTCCAACATATCATCGATAATTGTTTGGATTTCAGGTGTTATTGCCTCAACAGGCTTTGCGACAGTACGTAGGCGCTCGTCCGGAAAGGTTAAAACTTGTAATACAGACATAAGGACTCGAATTCGTTAACGGTAACTAAAAATAAATCGCTGTTGGTCTAATTCTAGTCATTTTACAGATCAAATAACAGTACCGAATTTTTTGCTGTGGGCTAGGGATAAGGAAATAAAAAGCAGCATGGCACTATTTTATGATGAAAGGGATTAGTGTTAGCCGTTAGCAAACTTGGCGTTATTGACCTGCAACAGTTTTCTATAAATAGTGACGTGAACCGAAAAGCGCTTTTTGCTCATCGTTAAACAGTCGACATATCAATAAGCTAATGCCAGTCTGAGACAATAAACGTATTTTATTTGTTGTAAGGCGGAGCCTTACGATTCGGTTGTGTTATCCAAGGAAGCGATCTCATGAAGCAATTGGGCATTATTCTTAGCTTTATGCTTTTTATCCCCTCTCTGTTTGCTGCGCCATCTCCATTACTTAAAAAAGATATACCAGAAGTCTACATCGTAAAGAAAGGTGATACGTTATGGGATATTTCTGGAGTATTTCTTGAAAACCCATGGTCATGGCCTCAATTGTGGGAAAAGAACAGCTACATTAAAAACCCTCACCTTATTTATCCAGGTGATCGCCTCCACCTTATTTGGGTGAATGGACAACCAAAACTCAGTTTGAAAAAGCATGTAAAACTCTCGCCAACAGCACGAGTTATCCGCGATCCTATTACAACGCTACCGGGATACTTAATGTTGGAGTATGTGGCTGAAAATAAATTGATCAGCCAAGAATCTGCGAAAGCTCAACCACAGGTATTAGGTGCCAGTGATGAGCGTGGATACCTATCTGTCGGTGATATTGTATGGGCAGATCAACCGTTAGCTCCAACCACCCAATGGCGTGTATACCGTATTGAAGAAACCTTTGAGCGCGACGATGCGGCCACGGAAACGCAACCTGCGGTTGAAGCGAAAGTGATGACGCTAAAAGAAATTGCGGATTTAACTGTCACAGCTGCGGATGAAACAACGAGTCAGCTACGTGTAGATACTTACCGTCAAGAAATCAGTCAAAACGACATCTTGTTGCCACTACTTGTGAGTGGCGAGCCTAATTTATCGTTCTCACCTTCAACGCCGCCAGAATCTATGACGGCCAACGTAATTGGTCAACTAGAAGGACGTAGCTATATCTCTAGTTTTGATGTTGTAGTGCTCGATCGTGGTCATTTAGATGGTGTGGAATCGGGCTACGTATTTGATCTGTTTAAACCTGGCGCCAAAGTGCAAGGCAAAAAAGGCAGTTACCATTACAAAGATAATCCGTTTGCTGGCTCAACTCAGTTAGGTGAAGTGTCTGTTGGTAAACTAATGGTATTGCGTCCTTATGAGCGTTTTAGTTTAGCGGTGGTGATGCAAAGTTTAGAGCCGTTTAAACCGGGGGTTATCGCGGTTCCACCAACGCGATAAGTATTGATGACTAACGCACTCTACCCTTGGTTAGTGCTAGCGATGACTCCAACATTAGGGGGTCATCGCATTAATAAATTATTAAGTAAAATTTCTGCTGCTGACTGTATAGCACTGCCGTTTGAACAATTACGTCAGTTAGGGCTAAGTGAGCAACAAGCCACTGCCATAGTGTCGCCAGAACAGCGTCGAATCGATCAAGTTTTGGCTTGGCATGAACAACCATTTCAGCAAGTACTGACATTAGATTCTCCTCATTACCCTTATTTACTCAAACAAATCTCGTCACCGCCTCCCTTGTTGTTTGTTCGAGGGGATGCCTCCTATGTATCTCAGCCGCAAATTGCGATCATAGGCAGTCGTTCGGCATCCATTGATGGTAGAGAAGCGGCCTTCAATTTTGGTTATGCGTTAGGGCAAGCGGATTACGTGGTGACCAGCGGTTTAGCTTTAGGAATAGATGGCCAAGCCCATTTAGGGGCATTGAAATCTGGTGGTGCCACCATTGCCGTGCTGGGCTCTGGTTTAGATCAGGTATATCCAGCTCGGCATCGAAAGTTAGCCAATGATATTGTCGAGCAAGGGGCGTTAGTCTCAGAATTCTGGCCTGATGAAAAACCAAGACCACAAAATTTTCCACGACGAAACCGAGTGATCAGTGGCTTGTCGACTGGCGTATTAGTCGTAGAAGCAGCTGAAAAAAGTGGTTCACTTATCACCGCACGTTATGCGTTAGAGCAAGGGCGTGAAGTGTTTGCTATCCCGGGCTCTATCTATAACACGCAAAGTAAGGGCTGTAATGCCTTGATAAAATCCGGTGCTACACTGGTAGAAAGTCCCCTCGATATTTTTAATGAAGTAGGAACCCTTACTGAGTGCGCAATAAATAATCAAATAGGCTTGCCTTTGCCACAACCTGAAAATGAAGAATTGCCATTTCCAGCGCTGTTGGCTAACGTAGGCACCGAAGCAACACCCGTAGATGTAGTTGCTGAACGCTGTGAACAGCCTGTCCACGAAATATTAACCCAGCTGTTAGAGTTGGAGTTACTTGGTTTGGTCAGTGCAGTGCCAGGTGGTTATATCAGAACGAGGAGGAGCGAGTCATGATGGACATTCTTATGTACCTGTTTGAGACTTACATCCAAAGTGATGCTGAGTTGATGTTTGATCAAGATGAACTTTCCGAAGAGTTAATTCGTGCAGGGTTCCATCAAGATGATATTTATAAAGCTCTTAGTTGGTTAGAACAGCTGGCAGCGCTGCAAGAAACTGAGCATACCCCTTATGTGAATAACTGTGCAGCGACATCAATGCGTGTTTACACCGAGCAAGAGATGATCCGCATGGATGTGACTTGCCGTGGTTTCTTGATGTATCTTGAGCAAATTCATGTCCTTAATGCCGATACCCGTGAAATGGTGATCGATCGTATTATGGAGCTCGATACCAATGAGTTTTCGTTAGATGATCTGAAATGGATCATCTTAATGGTACTCTTTAATGCGCCGGGCAATGAAACGGCGTATAGCCAAATGGAAGAGCTGCTATATGGTGCGGATGAAGAAGGCACCATTCATTAAACGCAACGGGCCATTGAGTGGCCCGTTATTGTATCTGCGATTTTTTTCTTGTTGAGCATACCCAATGACAACCAATAACACGCCTTTATTTTCAGCCCATGAACAAGCGTTAGCACACTCGCCTTGTCCACAGTGTGGTGGTGAGCTTGTGATGCGCTTTGGTAAGCGTGGTCCGTTTCTTGGCTGTGATCACTACCCAGCGTGTGATTACATTCAGCCATTAAATCACAATGATGGACATGTGGTGAAAGAGTTAGATATGCCTTGCCCTGAATGTGAAAGCCCGTTGGTTTTACGTCAAGGTCGTTATGGGATGTTTATTGGTTGTTCGGCATACCCTGCTTGTCATTATTTGGCATCAACGGAAAAGAAAGCGGAGAATACGGATGTTGAATGTCCCGAATGTCACAAAGGCCATTTAACTGAGCGAAAATCTCGTTATGGCAAAGTGTTCTATGCCTGTGATCAGTATCCAAGTTGTCGCTTTGCGGTCAATAACAAACCTGTTGCCGGGACTTGCCAACAATGTGGCTTTGGTTTGTTAATTGAAAAGAAATTAGCCAGTGGTGTGAAGCTGCAATGTGCTGATAGAAAATGCCATGCTTACCAAGAGCCTGAAAGCTTAGATAAAACAGAATAAAAACAAAGCCTGCATAGATTGCAGGCTTTTTTGTCGGTTTGTATGTGAGGAACTTAGCGAGGTAGTGCGGGGAAATCTTTCTCATCGAGTAAGCTCGATAACATGATCAAACGATACTGCAGTTGCTCTGGTGTATCTGCACACACGTTAATGTGTCCCATTTTACGCCCTGCTCGTTTTTCTTTGCCGTACCAATGAACATGGCAACCTTCTTGGGTATAAACCGCATCAGGTACGCTGTCTAACCCTAAGATATTGATCATCGCGCTTGGTCGAGTTAGTTGCGTATTGCCAAGTGGAAAGTCACATACTGCGCGTAAATGGTTTTCAAACTGGCAGGTTTCAGCCCCTTGTTGTGTCCAGTGGCCTGAGTTATGAACCCGTGGTGCAATTTCGTTTACCAATAACTCACCATTAAGATCAAAAAACTCGATGGCCAACACACCAACATAATCAAGGCTATTCGCTACGGCGCGGAACATGTCATCTGCTTGTGCTTGCAGCGGTGAGTCACCCACAATTGCGGTAGATAGGCTTAGTACGCCGTCAGTGTGAATATTCTCTGTTAAGTTAAATACTTGAATATCACCGCTACGATTACGCGCACCAATTAATGACACTTCACGTTGAAAAGGAATGAATTGCTCTGCCACAATCGCTTGATTAGCAGAATCGGCAATACATTGCGCCATTTCAGGCCAGATCGTATCAATTTGTGTGCTTTCTTTTAAGCGCCACTGCCCTTTACCGTCATAACCACCTAAGGCACTTTTTAGCACCAGCGGTAAGCCGATCTTTTCAATTGCGGTTAATAGATCAGCACGCTCACGGATCACATGGTATTTAGCATTCCGCACGCCTGCGTTATCCAGTAATACTTTTTCAAGTCGGCGATCGCCACCTGCTTTAATTGCATCAGGTGTTGGGAAGAATTTTCCGCTAGCAGCGCAACTATCTAAAATATCGTGAGGAATGTGTTCAAATTCAGCGGTGATGGCATCAACTTCATTAATGGCTTGAGCTAAAGAATCCGCCATAACCTGTAGGGTCAGTGGGTGAACCACCTTATCGCTACCCACATCATAGGCAATCACATTGATGTTAAGCGGTGCACCAGCCAGTGCCATCATACGGGCAAGTTGACCTGCTCCAAGGACGAGCACGTTATTCATTATGCGTCCTCAGCTGGATTTGGATTACTCAGTACGGTTTCTGTTTGCTCTTTACGGAAAGCATCAATGGCAGCAAGCACTTGTTCATCTTGCGTACCGATAATTTGTGCGGCTAATAGGCCAGCATTGGCAGCACCTGCATCACCAATCGCCAATGTACCTACTGCAATCCCCTTTGGCATTTGAACAATCGAAAGCAGTGAATCCATACCTTTTAGGGCGCGAGATTGTACTGGCACACCTAATACAGGCACGCAAGTAAAAGCGGCTGTCATACCAGGTAAGTGAGCCGCGCCGCCAGCACCTGCGATGATCACTTTAATACCACGCTCTTGCGCACTTTCTGCGTATTCAGCCAGTAAATGTGGGGTGCGGTGAGCTGAAACGACCTTTGTCTCATAAGGAACATTGAAACGATCAAGCATCTCAGCGGCATGTTGCATGGTTGGCCAGTCAGATTTTGAACCCATGATAATTCCAACTTTCATCTCATTCTCCTTCAGGTCATAACTTAACATCGTGTTGATGTCGGCATTATACGGTGATTTATCGCAAAGGAAAACGTTTGCGTCATGAATATTGACTGTCTTATAACCTAGCATGGAGTTGTGACTAAGGAGTAGGTAGAATGATTTTGAGAAAGTAAAACAACAATATTAGCCCAAGAAGAAATGAGGATACTGTGGAGAATTTTGCTCAAGTTATCGCTGCCTTAAAACAAGGTGAAGTGATTGGTTACCCAACCGAAGCGGTGTTTGGTGTTGGCTGTGATCCTGATAATCAACAAGCGGTCGAAAAACTATTAGAAATTAAACAGCGCCCAGTTGAAAAAGGGCTAATTTTGATCGCAGCTAATTATGAGCAGTTATTGCCATATATTGATGAAAGCCAATTAACGGCAGAGCAAAAAGCGACAGTGATGGCAACGTGGCCAGGTCCTGTAACATGGGTTATGCCAACTAAAGTGAATGTGCCTGCTTTTTTAACGGGTCAATTTACGACGATTGCGGTACGTGTGAGCGATCATCCATTAGTACAACGCCTATGTTTAGAGTTTGGTAAGCCAATTACCTCAACTAGCGCTAACCTAACAGGACAAGAGCCGGGCCGAACTGCACAAGAAGTCGAGCAACAACTGGGTCATTGTCTAGCAGCGATCCTTCAAGGAGAAACGGGAGGACGTACCAATCCTTCTGAGATCCGTGATGCACGCAATGGCAATATCTTCCGTCAGGGGTAAATAGTATGGATAACCAAGTCGACAAACATGCGGTGAAATCCTTCTTGTTGGATTTACAAGATCGCATTTGCCAAGCATTAGAGCAGCAAGAAACCACAGTGTCATTTGAGCAAGACCAATGGCAGCGTGAAGAAGGTGGTGGCGGTCGTAGCCGTGTATTACGTAACGGTGAGATCTTCGAGCAAGCAGGTGTGAACTTCTCTCATGTTTACGGTGCCGAAATGCCAGCTTCTGCCACTGCGCATCGCCCTGAACTTGCAGGTCGTCGCTTTGAAGCGATGGGCGTGTCTTTGGTTATCCACCCTCGTAATCCTTACGTACCTACTTCTCATGCCAATGTCCGTTTCTTCATCGCAGAAAAAGACGGCGAAGCACCTGTGTGGTGGTTTGGTGGTGGATTTGATCTCACCCCTTTTTACCCATTCGAAGAAGATTGCCAGCATTGGCATGATACGGCGAAACAACTTTGTGCCCCGTTTGGTGATGAGGTCTATTCAGAGCATAAAGCGTGGTGCGATCAATACTTCTACCTACCACATCGCAATGAAACGCGTGGTGTCGGTGGGTTGTTCTTTGATGATCTCAATCAGTGGGGATTTGAAAAGAGCTTTGCTTACATGCAAGCGGTAGGCAATGGTTATATTGATGCTTACATGCCAATTGTAAAACAGCGTTATCACTTGCCTTATGGCGAACGTGAGCGAGAGTTTCAGCTATATCGTCGTGGACGTTATGTTGAGTTTAATTTGGTTTACGATCGTGGCACCTTATTTGGCTTACAAAGCGGTGGACGAACAGAATCGATTTTAATGTCGATGCCGCCATTAGCACGCTGGGAATACTGTTATGAGCCAGAACCAAACTCAGCAGAAGCCCGTTTGTATCAAGATTTCTTAAAGCCGCGTGAGTGGTGAACAATCATTTAGCTCAGATCACGGAGTGATAGAGCTTGCTTATATAAAGAGAGAATTCGTATATGGATAAGTACGTCGTATTTGGTAACCCGATCGGACAAAGTAAATCTCCGTTCATTCATACCTTGTTTGCCCGTCAAACGAGCCAGCAGATGACATACACTAGCCAACTAGTCGCGCTTGATGGTTTTGTGCTGGCGGCAGATGCATTTTTTAATGATGGCGGTAAAGGTTGTAACATCACGGTGCCATTTAAAGAGCAAGCTTATCAATATGCGACCACCCTGACAGAACGTGCTCGTTTAGCCGGTGCTGTTAACACGCTTAAGAAACTAGATGATGGTGGCGTGTTAGGTGATAACACCGATGGTGAAGGTCTAGTACAAGATTTGATCAATCAACATGTCGAATTGAAACAGCAACGTATCTTATTATTAGGCGCAGGTGGTGCAGCCCGTGGTGTGATATTGCCTCTATTAGCACAGCAGCCTACACAACTGGTGATCGCTAACCGTACCTTGAGTAAAGCACAACAATTAGCAGAGTTATTTTCATCTTACGGCAATGTAGCGGCATTAGAGCAAGCTGATCTTGAAAATCAAACCTTTGATGTGATCATCAATTCAACCTCAGCCAGCCTTTCAGGGGATGTACCTGCAATACCACCATCAGTGATTGGTGCGAATACCACTTGCTATGACATGGTGTATGGCTCAGCGATCACTTCTTTTAATCGTTGGGCGAAAGAGCACGGTGCTATCAAAACACTAGATGGGCTAGGTATGCTTGTTGGGCAAGCAGCAGAAAGCTTTATGTTATGGCGTGGACTTCGTCCTGGCGCAAAACAAGTGCAGCGTGAATTACGCCGAACCTTACAAGAGTAAAAGTAATGAACCAAGATATTCTATTTTCAGATATTCAAGCGTGGGATGCTGTTCGCCAAGCAGTAAACTTTCCCGCCCAGCAAGCTGGCGCATTAATTACCTGCTGGGTAAGCCTTGAATGGCTACAAGCACGTAGTGATAAATCGCTACAAGATGAAGCGGGCATTTTAGCGCAGTTCTCAGCTTATCGTTTCGATCTTGAAGAATTAGCAGAAGAAATGATTGAAGATGAATGTTTTGATGATAATGGTGATGTCGTTATTGGCTAAGTCACTCAAATATTTATCGAGAAGCCTTATCGTTAGATAAGGCTTCTTTTTATTTACAATGGCAGTTCTTCGCAAAGGTACTCATTTTTGAGCCGTACATAGTTATCTGCTGATTGCGATAAAAAGGCCTTTTCTTTATCTGTTAAAGGGCGGGCTTGTTTGGCAGGACTGCCAACATAAAGAAAACCAGATGTGAGGCGTTTATTGGGTGGGACTACACTGCCTGCGCCAATGATCACATCATCTTCAATGACCGCACCATCTAAAATAATCGCACCCATACCGACTAATACTCGATGGCCGACTTGGCAGCCATGTAGCATAGCTTTATGTCCAACCGTCACATCATCGCCAATAATAAGTGGGAAACCATTGGGGTGATCATCACTAACACGACTAACGTGTAGCACACTACCATCTTGGATATTCGTGCGTTTACCAATAGTAATGTAATTCACATCACCACGCGCAGCGACTAAAGGCCAAATACTGACATCATCAGCTAAGCGAACATCACCAATAATCACACTAGAAGGGTCAATAAAGACATTATTTCCTAATGTTGGAGTCATCGTTTTATAAGAGCGTAAAGGGCTTGGCATAACTATACCTATAATAATGCGTATTTATTAACCTAGATTAGCGAATATGATGGGTGAATTATAGTCAAAGTAAGGTGCATTGAACGTTATTTGCTCGAGCGATTAAATATGTCAGAAATATTTCAATTTAGCCCTTGCCAATGTGATCGAACTCTCTATAATGCGACCTCACTGACACGGAGCGAGCCACAGGCAAGCAACGAAATCAGTATTGTTCTTTAACAATTTGACCATGCAATCTGTGTGGGCACTCGTTGAATGATTAGTCAAAAAGATTTATCAATGATACTAGTGACCAATTGATACGTAAGTATCAGCACAGTCAATTCATTCATCATTTATGATG
>NZ_SSMG01000280.1 GCF_009873615.1 Photobacterium lucens | reverse complement strand
GGATTATCTTAGTTACGGCTATTTTCGCTACGCTGGCTTTTCTAAAATCACCGATCTCGACCAATACCTACTCTGCAACATCGACGTTAATGATCGATGCAACGCCACCTAAGCCGATTTCGCTGCAAAACTTACCGAACTACGATCCCACCCAGAAAGAGTTCTACGCCACACAATATGCATTATTGCGCTCTAACGTAATTGCAGAAAAAGTAATTAAGAGTTTAGATTTAACTAACAACCCTGACTTTATGGGTGTACCTAAATCTAGTCATCCTTCACTAAAATCACGTATTAAGCAGTGGTTGATTGACTTTAAGCAGCCATCAGATGGCGGTGTTGAAGTAGATCAAAGCCTTACTCACACCACACCAGCAGAGCTGAAAGCACTGCAAATTTTCGCTAAAGGCTTACTTATCACACCAATCGATAAAACTCAGTTGGTGATGATCACTTACACCTCAAAAGATCCCTCTTTAGCGGCAAACATTGCTAATGCTGTTGGTCAGGCATATATCAATTACTACATTGATATTAATGAAGAAAGTAATAAAAAAGCCTCTGTTTGGCTGACTTCTCGTTTAACTGAACTAAAAAAACAGTTAAGTGATTCAGAAAAAAAACTGACCGATTACTTAGCCAAAGAGCAACTAGTTAATACCATTGCTGTTGATGAACTGGCTAATAGTGAACTCATCAATTTAACTAACCGTTTAGCGGCGATTACAGATAAACGCGTACAAACAGAATCGCTATACACCACCCTACGTGGTACTCGCCATTTAAGTTACAACCAAATTGATGCCATCAGCGAGATCTCTAACCACCCACAAATCCGCGATATCACCAATGCGGAAACCGATGCTGAAAATGTGGTCGCTGAGCTATCAAAACGCTACGGTCCTAAACACGAAAAAATGCTTGAAGCGGAATCGCAACTAGCCGCTATTCGTGCCCGTAAAGATCGTATGTTGAAGCGCCTCGTTGAGGGCGTGAAAAAAGAACTTGAAAGTAACCAACGTCAAGAACGTGAAATTAAAGAAGAGATCGAAAAGAAAAAAGAACAGTTCCAATCGTTAGCCGTTAAGAAAGTACACTATCAAGCACTACAGCAAGATGTTGATACCAATAAACAGCTATTAAAAGCCTTCTTAGAGCGTCAAAAAGCGACCATTGCAACAGAGAACTACAAAGACTCAATTGCGCACTTTACCGATTACGCATTAAAAGCGTACCCATCTGGTCCAAATATTAAGAAGAATGTATTGATCGCGAGTATCGTTGGCTTAATGCTTTCGTTTTGTGCTCTGTTTGCAATCCAATTTTTTGATACCACGGTCGAATCATCAGAAGAGTTTGAGCGTTATTTCCCGCTGTTCTCATTAGGTAATATTCCATTTATTAAGCGCCTAGCGAAAAAGAAAATACCGATTGATGAAGATGCATTAAATGCTAAAGAAAAACCGATGTTCTTCGAAGGCATTCGCAATGTACGTACCGCGTTAAACCTTGCGATCACAGACGATCAACGCACAATTATGATCACTTCTGCTTTAGCTAAAGAAGGGAAAACAACGCTAGCAACTAACCTTGCCCGCTCCCTTGCACAATCCGAGAAAGTTGCGCTAGTACAGGTTGATTTACATAACCAAGGTACAGCCTTATCTGCCCCTCAAGGCTTAAGTGAGATATTAAAAGGCAAAGCAACGCTTAGCGATGTGATGACAAAATCTAACCAGAATAATTTTGTGATGATCCCAGCCGGTGAGCCTGTTGCCGATCCCCAAGAATTATTGTCATCTCCACGCTTCACTGCACTTTTAGGCGATCTAAAACAGCAGTTTGATAAGGTGATCATTGATACACCAGCGAGCCTGATCACCAGTGATGCATTTATCGTTGCAAAAGCCGCAGACGTGATTTTATTAACCGTTTCGGCAAATAAAACCAAACGTAATGATGTCGAACAAACACTGCATAAATTTAACGCTTATGAGTTAAACATTGATGGTGTTGTGATTAATAAAGTGCTGTAAGGCTTCTTTTTATAAGGTTTAGCCAGTCATCACTCGTGATGGCTGGCTTCAAATAACACTATGCTTGAGATAAAAAAAGATACAGCCATAGGGTTAGTGGCCTCTTTCCTCATTACATCAGCGCTGGTTTGGAATACCTTTCTAGGATCTGCCGCCGCAGCATTATTTTTGCTCGTCGGTGGTGGTGTCGTTATCTTTCACCTCCATCGCACCCTATTAGGCACCCAATATAATTGGATGGTGATGGTGTATCCGGTATTGGCGGTACTCTCGACCTTATGGTCACAATACCCAGCAGATACCTTTCGTGCAGCAATCCAGTTCCTGCTAACCACCATCATTGGTATTGCGGTTGTTTACAACATCAAAAAGGAACACTTTTTCGTTGGTTTGTCTGCCAGTGTCATCATTATTATGGCATTAAGTTTGGTTTCAAATCGTGTTGAAACCAATGGTATGACAGGAGAAACCGTTTTAATCGGCTACCTTGGTAGTAAAAACTTTCTCGCACAAACCGCCTCTATCGGCTTTTTTGTCGGGTTCGGTCTGTTCTATACCTTAGCAAAAACAAAAGTGGAAAAACTGATAGGTATCCTGTCGCTATTATTTTCTATCGCTGTTTTACTAAAAGCCAAATCGTTAGGGGCAACGGTGACCTCCTTTGGCTCTATTTTTCTCTGTTTTTGCTTATATCACTTTTCTCATTCACCACTCACACAACGCGCACAAAAGGCCATACTGAACCTTATTTATTTTCTTGCGATGTGTGTGATTATTTTCGTCTATGTCGTCTTTGGTACACCAGAATTCAATCACTTTATGATTGATATCGGTAAAGATCCAACCCTGACAAGTCGAACGCTGATCTGGGCAGAAGGCGCAAAAGCCATCGCACAGGCTCCCATCTTAGGTGCAGGCTATAACGCCATCTTCCAAATCGGTAACCCTATTGGTGAAGCAGTATGGAAAATCGGTTTAGTTCCACCCGGAGTCGGTTTCAATTTCCACAATATGTTTGTGCATTGGACCGTCCACTTCGGTTATGTCGGACTGATCATTTACCTACTGATACTGGCGCGACTGCTTTATAACATCCGTGTGATCGCTTGCGGACACTTTGAAAAAAGAGATTTTATCCCAGTCGCTTACTTTGTGTTTTTCATTTCAAGAAGCGTGCTAGAAGTAGACTGGTATACCCAATTTACTATCGTGCATGTCATGTATTGTTATTGCTGGATTGAGCTTGAAAGTAGCGCTAAAAAGGCAAAGCAATTAAATAAAAAAGGTACAATTTCATGAAAACAGTGGCTATTTTTGGTGGTTCAGGCTTTATTGCCTCCCATTACATCAAGAAATATATTGCTGAAGGTGTAAAGGTTTATTCGATTGATATTCGTGAGCCAAAAGTGCGTCACGACGAAGTCACTTACATTACTCATGATGTTAGAAACCTCGATGGTTTAGTGATTGATGAGCCGATTGATTGCATCTACAACTTTGCCGCAGTTCACACCACACCGGGACATCCAACCCACGAGTATTACGAAACCAACATTGCGGGTGCTAACTCGGTTTGTCAGTTTGCTGAGCGTAATAACATTAAAGAAATTGTCTTCACTAGTTCAATTTCACCATACGGCCCGGGTGAAGAGCAAAAAGATGAAAACAGCCCATTAACGCCAAATTCTGCGTACGGCTATTCAAAAATGTTAGCAGAGCAAATCCACAAAGCATGGCTTGAGCGCAATAGTGAGCATCAACTAACTATCGTTCGCCCAGCTGTTGTCTTTGGCCCTGGTGAAGGCGGTAACTTTACTCGCCTTGCTGCAATGATGCGTAAAGGTTTCTTTGTCTACCCAGGCCGTAAAGACACCATTAAGGCGTGCATCTATGTGGAAGATTTGATCTTTGCCATTGAAGCAGCACGCGCAACAGAAAATAACTTTGAATTGTTTAACGGTGCTTACCCTGAGCGTTACACCCTAGAGCAAATCATTGAAGCCTTTAAAGCTGAGCATTTCCCAGATGTGAAAGTGTACATGGTGCCAAAATTTGTAGTACTTGGTGCTGCGAAGTTACTGCAAATCGTGAACTTCCTAAACGTAGGTATTCACCCTGATCGTGTAATGAAACTGATCCGCTCAACCAATGTTTACCCTGGCTGGTTAGTTGAAAACCACATCGAACTACCAGGCAACCTACAAACAGCGTTAGCACGTTGGTCTAAAGACACTGACGGTAAATTCGACTAATTACCGCATCAATGCGGCAAGTGTTCTCGCTTGTCGCATTACTTTCCTGAGAGCCTCTCTCTTAGGTATCAACATCAAAGAACATCCCTATGTCTAAGTCATCCATATCCGGTATGTTATGGCTGTTTTCAAGTAAGCTATTTCCGCCGATCATTAACTTCGCTGTATTTACTTATACGGCGAGAATACTGGCTCCAGAAGACTTTGGTTTAGTCGCCTTAGCACTATCCATCATCTACATTATTTCAAGTTTTCTGCCCTCGGGCTGGCAAAGCGCCATCGTTAAATACCAAGAGTTTGGCAAGCGAGAGTTTAGTACCATTTTAGCGTTTCTGACGTTATGCGGCCTCGCTTTTGCACTGATCGCTTGTTTTGTCATTTCCTTAAATCTTTTTAGCTTTCAGTCTCAGGTATTTAATCTCGCTTTCTATTTAATGGCAATAAAAATGCCCTTTGATGCGGCAGGCCATACTCTCACGTTTATGTTAGTCCGTGAGCAAAAATACAAAGCCTTGGGTTATCGCACCATCTTAGGCGCCATGGTTTCAGCCGTTACCATTCTCAGTTTGCTTTATTTTGATTTTAATATCTGGGCATTGGTGTTATCGCAAACCATTATTTCGATTTTCAACTTGGTTGCTGTCTACATTCCGACTCGAAAAATGTTGGGCTGGTCATTTCGCTGGGGCTTAATTAAAGAAACGTGGGAGTTTGGTTTATATAACACCTTAATCACAACCGTTGAGAGTATTTCTACCCACTTTGAATCCTTTGTGATTGGTAGCAACATAGGTAAATACGATTTAGGCTTTTTCAATATTGCCAAACGCTTATCGAATATCATCAACGATATCTTAACTGGCACGTCTTATGACATGTCATTGCCATATTTATCCAACAGCCAAAACGATCAACAAAGTTTGCAACGGGCGATCCGCCAAGCTTTATTCATTACCGGTGCGATCACTTCACCACTGTTTGTGTATGGCTTTATCTATTCTGAGACGATCTTTAATTTCTTGTTCTCTGAAAAATGGATCACTTCAGCAGGTTACTTCCAATTTTTCTGTATCGCATTTTTGTTTATCTCATACAGCATGATCAACAAAACTGCGATCATCGTGACTAACCGATCACGTTTGTGGTTCCGAGTACAAATGATCATTGCGGCTATTTATCTGCCGACATTGTACTTTGCCTCCACCATTAATATTCATGCGGTACTGTGGAGCTTCTTAGGTGTTAATGCGCTGTATTTCTTCACCTCAACCTACTTGGTGACCAGTGAAATTAAAACCTCGTTTTACCGTTATTTAAAAAGTTTATGGCCTATTTACAGTGCATTAGGTATCACCGCATTTGCGGCAATGCATCTACCTTTAATGCCGTTTAATAACGAATTTTTCAATTTGTGCTTTAGCGCCATTCTCTTTTTAAGCTGTTATGTCGTGTTGTTGCTCCTGTTCTCTCGACACTTTTTATCGATTGATTTATCCAATAAAAAAATCACCTTCCGACAGTGATTTCTGCTTTTTAACTAAGACTTAAAGGTAATATTTTGAGCTGTTTAATTATCATTCCTTGTTTAAACGAAGCTGATCATATTGGTGATCTTTTAACGCATTTTTCTCCATCATTAACAGACAACAGTAAACTGATTGTGGTTGATGGTGGCAGCCATGACGGCACTCAAGAAATCGTGGAGCGTTGGTCTGAAAAAGATGATCACATTGTATTGCTTCACAACCCAGATAAGATCCAAAGCGCAGCTATGAACTTAGCCGTGGATCAATTTGGTGATGATTATGAGTACTTCATCCGTATTGATGCCCATGGTCAATACCCAGAAGATTTCATTACCACTTTGCTAAGCGAAGCTGAAAAACACCAAGCGGATTCTGTTGTTGTCAGTATGTACACCGAAGGCCATACGCCTTTTCAAGTATCTGCAGCTATCGCGCAAAACTCCAAACTGGGTAATGGTGGCTCACCACACCGCAACGCACAAAACGATGGTAAGTGGGTTGAGCATGGTCACCATGCATTGATGAAAATCTCTGCTTACCGCGCAGTGGGTGGCTACGATGAAACATTTGTTGCCAATGAAGATGCTGAGCTGGATAAGCGTTTAACCGATGCTGGTTATAAGATTTGGCTAACCGGTCAAACGGACATGACTTACTTTCCTCGTAAAACGCCAGAGTCGCTATTTAAGCAATACTACAACTACGGCAAAGGACGTGCTGCTAACTGTATTAAGCACAACACGATCCCGAAACTGCGCCAGTTGATCCCATTATCTGTTGTACCTGTATTACTTATGGCGTTACTACTTGGTGAATGGCACTTTATCTTCGCACTGCCTGCACTACTATGGATTGCGGCCTGTTTACTCGTAGGTGCTACAGGTAAATCTGAGCAGTTCCCACTCAGTGCTAAGCTTTCAGGGATCCCAGCTATGATCATGCACTTTGGCTGGTCACTAGGCTTTTGTGCAGCCTTGATCTTCCCAGCCTTAAGAAGGAAGCCTGTTCATGATTGATCCTAATGTAATTACGATCGGTTTATGTACTTATCATCGCCAAGAAGTGACAGATACGCTCGATAGCTTGGTGAAGATCGCAATCCCTGATGGTAAGCAAATTCAGATCGTGATCGCCGATAACTCGGTTGAGGCAAATTCAAAAACCTTAATTGAAGATTATGCTGCTCAATCACCATTAGCGATCCACTACCTACATGCACCCGCATCTAATATCTCGATTGCCCGTAATGCCTGCTTAGAATGGGCATTAGATCATAGCCAATATTTGATCTTCCTTGATGACGATGAGTTTGTAGTAGAGAACTGGCTCTGCGCCCATTTAGATACTGCGCAGCGTGAACAAGCAGATGTGGTGATTGGCCCGGTATTGGGTATTTACCCAGAACAAGCACCTGAATGGGTAAAAGCGCTCGACTTACAATCGGTAAAAGAGCCAATCATCGCACCGAGTGGCAAAATTGAAACCGCTAATTCCGGTAATACCTTAATCAACCTTGATTTTATTCGTCAGCACCCACTGCGCTTTGATTTAGAATATGGTCGCTCTGGTGGTGAAGACTCGATTTTCTTTCGTCAGCTAACCATGCAAGGCGGCACTATTGCCTTTTCCGAGCAGGCTGAAGCCTCTGAACATGTACCACTAGCACGCACTGAATATGACTGGCTCTATCAGCGTCGTTTTCGCTGCGGGCAAACCCACGGCAAGATGTTACTACTCGATAATCCAAGCCCCTTCAATCGCTTAAAGCAAATATTGCTTGCTGGTGCTAAAGCGGGGTTCAGTTACATCTATGCGTTGCGCTTCATTAACCAAGAAACCAGCCAAAAGTATTTTTGGAAGTTGCGCGTTGCGCTACACCTTGGTGTGGTGAGTGGTTTATTTGGTAAACAGCATCTAACCCAATACGGTGACAATCACTGATCTGTTCGATTTAATTCGTGGCTAAATTATGAAAAGAGTTCTGCTCACAACCTTAACTACAGGCTCACGTATGGCGACATTCTGCCAATGTATTGAGAGCCTACAGCAGCAAAATATCAACAATACATTTAGCGTTGATATTTTGGTTGTTGAAAATAATCAAACTCACCATCAAGCCGTGGTTGAAGCGATTGCTAATTATCAGCATGCGCCTTTTACCATTCATCATCAGCTTGAAACCACTGCGGGCATTCCTTTCGCGCGTAATAACGCACTACGCTTTGGTCAAGAGCAAGGCTTTGATTATTTAGCCTTTGTAGATGATGACGCGATTGCTGATCCAAACTGGATCCAAACCCTATTTGCCGCCTTACAAAACAATCAGGTTCAAGTGACCACTGGGCCACAATTTCCGATTTATCCCGACAACACAGAAACCTTGTACACCGCAGCCAATGTTTACCATGAACGTAAACTTGCTGATGGTGCCGAGCTTACTTGGGCAGCAACCAATAACGTATTACTTGATCTGAACTTCTTTGCACAAAACCAATTAGCGTTTAATAACAAGCTAATTTTCGGTGGTGAAGATAAGGCATTGTTCCAACAAGTGGGTCGTCATGGTGGCAAGATCTTATGGGTACAAAACGCGATCATTAGTGAGTTCATTAGCCCTGAGCGTCTTAATGTAAAATGGGCGCTCAAGCGTCGTTTCCGTATTGGTGCCACCGAGCTTCAAATTGAATCTTGCATTAATCCACCAGCGAAAAGCTATGCACGCTGTCTATTCAAAGGCTCAGCATATTTAGCCAAAGGCGCACTGATGTTACTGCCAGATGCCTTGCTGCCAAATCGAAGCATTCTCAATTCCTTAGGCGATCTTGTTCATGGCTGTGGCTTCTTCTATGGCTTCTTTGCCAACGTTAAAAGCTACACTTGATCTGAATTATTAAGAGATACCCATACATGGCGAATTCAATTAAAGTTTCCGTGGTCATGGCAGCATGGAACTCAGCTCAATTTATTACTCAAGCCATTGATTCTGTTTTACAACAAACCAATGTAGAGCTTGAAGTGTTAGTGGTCGATGATGCCTCAACCGACAATACGGTTGAAGTGGTCAGCAAACATCCTGATCCTCGAGTTAAAGTGATCACTAGTGAGCAAAATGGTGGGCCGGGCGCGGCGCGAAATATAGGCTTTCAAGCCGCTCAAGGGGAATGGATTGCTGTGGTCGATTCTGACGATGCAATGAAACCAGAACGCCTTGCTACCATGCTAAAAATGGCAGCGGATGATACCGATATCATTATCGATAACTTCTGTGAACAAATGCCTGATGGCAAACAAACCGCAGCAATTTATAACCATGCTGAACTACCTGTAGGTACATTTAGCCTTGCTCATCTCATTGCAACCAATCTAATGTTCAGTGATGTACATTCGACAGGCTATGTTAAACCTCTATTTCGCAATGCGTTTATCAAACAACATCAAGTGCGTTACTGGCCTGAAGTGAAGATTGGCGAAGACTATTATTTCTTAGCTAACTGCTTAGCCTTTGACGCTAAAGCCCAAGTTGTCGATTACTGTGGTTACATTTATACCATCCGTGAAGGATCAATTTCCCGTGTCATTAATATCGAGCATATCGATACTTTACTGAAATATGACACTCAATTAGTTAATAGCTTTAACTTTGATGCTGACGCAACGAAAGCTCAACAATATCGCACTCAAAATATGCATACAGCACGTAAATATTTAGAGATTGTTGCCAAGCTAAAGCACAAAAATCTTTCAGCATTTATCGACATGATTAAATACCCGCAGTCGGCGTTGTTGTTATCGCTACCGGTGAAAAAACGCCTTAATAAAGTGCTTAACAAATAAAGGTCTGTTATGAAAAAAACTCTTCTCGCTAGCGCATTGGTTTTATTTTCTGGATACACCTATGCAGCACAATATGCCACTGCATCTCATACGGTAGATAAACAAGATAAACACCTTATCTGGGCTGATGAATTTAATACAGGAACGCGTCCAAATCCTGATGATTGGACCTACGAAACCAAGTTTGTTCGTAACCAAGAAGATCAGTACTACACCACCAGTAGTAAGAACTCGCGTATTGAAAACGGTAACTTGGTGATTGAAGCGCTGAAAGAAACTGTGCCTAATGCCGATTATGATCCTAAAGGTACTGATTGGCACCAACAGCGCAAATACGCTTATTACACTTCTGCGAGTTTAACTACAGCAGGTAAGCATTCTTGGATACATAAACGTGTAGAAGTGCGTGCGAAATTACCGCAAGGGCGTGGCACATGGCCAGCTATTTGGCTACTGGGTGACAACATTAAAACCGTTGGCTGGCCTGATTGTGGTGAAATCGACATCATGGAATACGTCGGCTACAACCCACACTTTGCTTATTCCACGACCCATAAATCCGATCGTAACCAGACGTTAGGTAACGCAATACCTGGTGTGATCCAGGATGATAGGCTAGAAGATGGCTTTCATACCTATGCGACCGAGTGGGACGATAATGAAGTGCGTTTCTACTACGACGGAAAGTTGTATCACACTCAGCAACGTAACGGTGAAGCCTGGCCATTTAATAAGCCTATGTACTTAATTTTGAACTTGGCTATTGGCGGTGGCTGGGGTGGTCAACAAGGTATTGACGACTCAATCTTCCCACAAAAATTCTTAATTGATTACGTTCGCGTGTATGATTTGAAATAAAACAAATTAAAAAGCCTTTATCTATTAAATAATAAAGGCTTTATTTACTCTTTTTATCCTCTCAATTACGAAATAATAATTACAGATAACGTGATTATTCTGAATCGATATTAGGACACATTATGATTAAAAAATGTCTTTTCCCTGCCGCTGGCTACGGCACACGCTTTTTACCAGCAACCAAATCAATGCCAAAAGAAATGATGCCAGTGGTCAACAAACCACTGATTGAATACGGTGTTGATGAAGCGATCCAAGCAGGTATGAACCGTATTTGTATCGTTACAGGCCGTGGTAAAAACACATTAATGGATCACTTCGATAAGAACTACGAGCTAGAGCATCAAATTAGCGGTACGAATAAAGAAGAATTGCTCGTTGATATTCGTGACATCATTGATTCAGCTTACTTCACTTACATCCGTCAGCGTGAAATGAAAGGCTTAGGTCATGCGATCCTAACGGGCCGTGAGCTTGTAGGTAACGAACCATTTGCAGTAATCCTTGCCGATGATCTTTGTGTAACAGATGAAGAGCAACAAGGTGTACTAGCGCAAATGGCTGAGTTGTATAAGCAATTCCGCTGCTCTATTGTAGCCGTTGAAGAAGTGCCAGCAGAAGAGACCCACAAGTACGGTGTGATTTCAGGTCAAATGCTACGTGATGACTTATTCCGCGTAGATAACATGGTTGAAAAACCAGAGCCAGGTACAGCGCCAAGCAACCTAGCAATCATCGGTCGTTACATTCTAACGCCTGATATCTTCGATATCATTGAACAAACAGAGCCGGGTAAAGGCGGTGAAATCCAAATTACCGATGCACTGATGCAACAAGCACAAACAGGCTGCGTATTAGCTTACAAATTTAAAGGTAAGCGTTTTGACTGTGGTAGCGTTGAAGGCTACATCGATGCAACCAACTACTGCTTTGAGCATGTTTACAACAAAGGTAAACACAAAGAGTTAGCAAAACAGCAAACTGGCAAGAAATAAACACAGAATCCCGCTTAACTGCGGGATTTTTTTTATCCAAATTACTGTGTTTTTAATCAGTATTTTTTGCTCATTATGATCGACTGTGGAATACTAACCGTTCTTATAAATAAAAGAATCATCACTGATATGGATAACATCGAAGTCAGGGGTGCCCGCACCCATAACCTTAAAAATATCAACCTAACGATCCCTCGCGATAAGCTTATCGTTATCACAGGGTTATCAGGCTCGGGAAAATCTTCTCTGGCTTTCGATACCTTGTATGCTGAAGGACAACGTCGTTATGTTGAATCCCTTTCTGCCTACGCCCGTCAGTTTTTATCCTTAATGGAAAAACCTGATGTTGACCATATTGAAGGGCTTTCGCCTGCCATTTCCATCGAGCAGAAGTCCACCTCACACAACCCACGCTCAACCGTCGGTACCATCACAGAGATCTACGACTACCTGCGTTTATTGTATGCACGTGTCGGTGAGCCTCGCTGTCCAACCCATGATATTACGCTTGCGGCACAAACTGTTAGCCAGATGGTCGATCAAGTATTAGCCATGCCTGAAGGCAGTAAGCTGATGCTATTGGCACCTATCATTAAAGAGCGTAAAGGTGAGCACGTTAAGACGCTAGCGAACTTAGCCGCACAAGGTTATATCCGTGCCCGTATTGATGGCGAGGTATGCGATCTTTCCGATCCACCAACGTTAGAGCTTCACAAAAAGCACACTATCGAGGTCGTGGTTGATCGTTTCAAAGTTCGTGACGATCTTCAGATCCGTTTAGCCGAATCATTTGAAACTGCGTTAGAGCTTTCAGGTGGTACTGTAGTGATTGCGCCAATGTCCGGTGAAGAAGGCGAAGAGCAAGTTTTCTCAGCTAACTTTGCCTGTCCGCATTGTGGCTACAGCATGCAAGAGTTAGAGCCTCGCCTGTTCTCATTTAACAACCCAGCGGGTGCCTGTAGCACTTGTGATGGTTTAGGGGTACAACAATACTTCGATCCTGCACGTGTGGTGCAAAACGGTGAACTCAGTTTATCTGGCGGTGCGATCCGTGGCTGGGATAAACGAAATTTCTATTATTTCCAAATGCTCAAATCCTTATCCGAGCATTACAAATTCGATGTTGAAGCGCCTTTTGATTCGCTGCCGAAGAAAGTCAAAGAGGTGATTTTGAACGGCTCGGGTACTACCGATATCGAATTTAAATACATCAACGATCGTGGTGATATTACGGTAAGACGCCATCCATTTGAGGGGATCCTCAATAATATGGAACGTCGTTACCGTGAAACTGAATCAAACTCAGTACGTGAAGAATTATCCAAGTTTGTTTCCACTAAGCCTTGTTCAAGCTGTCATGGTTCACGCCTACGTCAAGAAGCTCGCCATGTGTTTATCGGTGAGACTAACTTGCCACAAATCTGTGAAATGAGTATTAGCAGCGCACACCAATTCTTTGATGAGTTAACCTTAACCGGTCAACGTGCGCAAATTGCCGAGAAGATCTTAAAAGAGATCAACGAGCGTTTAAGTTTCTTAATCAATGTCGGCTTAAACTACCTAAGTCTGTCTCGTAGCGCAGATACCTTATCTGGTGGTGAAGCACAGCGTATTCGTCTTGCTAGCCAAATCGGTGCTGGGCTTGTAGGCGTCATGTACGTATTAGATGAGCCATCCATTGGTCTCCACCAGCGTGATAACGAACGATTACTCAACACACTTATCCATCTGCGTGATCTAGGTAATACCGTGATTGTGGTCGAGCACGATGAAGATGCTATTCGTGCCGCAGATTATGTGATTGATATTGGCCCAGGTGCGGGTGTTCACGGTGGTAATATCATCGCCCAAGGCAGTGTCAAAGATATCTTAAAATCAAAAGAATCATTAACTGGCCAATACCTCAGCGGGAAAAAAGCGATTGAAATCCCCGCTGAGCGCACACCGTTTGATCCTGAAAAAACAGTTAAACTATTAGGTGCTACGGGTAACAACCTAAAAGATGTCAATGTTGAAATCCCTGTTGGTTTGTTTACTTGTATTACCGGTGTTTCTGGCTCAGGCAAATCAACACTGATTAACGATACGTTCTTTGAAATCGCCCATCACAAATTAAATGGCGCAACGACTGGGACCCCAGCACCGTACCGTGAGATCCAAGATCTAGAGCATTTTGATAAAGTTATCGACATAAACCAAAGCCCAATAGGTCGTACCCCGCGTTCAAATCCAGCGACTTATACGGGGATTTTCACCCCAATCCGTGAGCTATTCTCTGGTACTCAAGAAGCACGTTCTCGCGGCTATAAACCAGGGCGATTTAGCTTTAACGTTCGTGGTGGTCGCTGTGAAGCATGCCAAGGTGATGGTGTTATTAAGGTTGAAATGCATTTCTTACCTGATGTTTATGTGCCTTGTGATGCTTGTAAAGGGAAGCGCTATAACCGCGAAACGCTAGAGATCCGCTATAAAGGTAAAACCATTGACGAAGTGTTAGAGCTCACGGTGGAAGATGCTCGAGAATTCTTTGATCCGGTTCCCGCTATTGCAAGAAAGTTACAAACCTTAATGGATGTTGGTTTATCGTATATTCGTTTAGGTCAAGCAGCGACAACATTATCTGGCGGTGAAGCACAGCGTGTGAAACTAGCTAAAGAATTATCGAAACGTGATACCGGAAAGACACTTTATATTCTTGATGAACCAACCACAGGTTTACACTTCCACGACATTCAGCAGTTACTAACGGTACTGCATAAACTGCGTGATAAAGGTAATACCATTGTGGTGATCGAACATAACTTAGATGTAATTAAAACCGCAGATTGGATCATCGATCTTGGTCCTGAAGGCGGTAGTGGTGGTGGTGAAATTATCGCAACAGGCACCCCAGAAGCTGTGGCTAAAGTGAAGGGCTCACACACAGCAAGGTTCCTTAAACCGCTGCTAGGTTAGACTATGAAAACACGTTAATATATTAAAACAGGCTGATATTGATCAGCCTGTTTGCTTATTCATACTCAGGAACAACCATGACAGTGTTACAACTCGAAGGCACCAGACTCGAGCAGAAACGGATTTCAAAACCCTTAGTACGCTATTTTCTTGCGACAATTGGGATCATCTTTATTGTTGCAATGCACTATTTCCAACATAATCCAGGCGGCTCAGGGCTTGAACTCTCATTTAACGCTGCAGTTTGGATCCCTTTTAGCTTCGCTATCTCTTTTGGCTTACTTGAAATTTGTCGCCAACAAATCTGGCGTTATTCTCGTCTGACACTTTTGCTATTTGCTTGCTGTGTACTGCTGACTCTCCCTGTTTTTTATCCTAATGCCGATGCTGGTGCAGCGTTTAATCGCTTGTTTACCTTGTGGGCTGGATTTCTGTTTTTTGTCAGCTTGCAACAGTTCGTGTTCACTCACCAACAGCGCCAACGTTTGTTGTGGTTTATTTTACTCGGTGTACTGATTGAAGCGGTGTTTGCGTGGTATCAATACCTTTGGATCCCAGCAAAGAATCCTATCGGCTACGACACTATCGCTAACCGCCCTTATGGTATTTTTCAACAACCGAATGTGATGGCGAGCTTTCTTGCGACAGGTTTAGTGATTGGCACTTACCTGTTAGCTCGTATTCCGCTCTATCGTGGTAAATGGTCATGGCTACATGTCATATTACTCATAACCCCAGTCCTCACTATTCCGATGTTAGTGGTGTTGAACTCTCGTACCGGCTGGTTAGGTGCAATTATTGGTGTAGCACTGATGCTGCCGTATTTACGTCGCTTTGCAGCTAAACAAGTACAACGCTTATGGTTATTGATGATTGCATTAAGCTTGAGCCTTGCTTGGAATATCGCCTCAATAGAGCATTGGTCACCTAAAGCCAACAGCGTGACAGTTGAAGGAGATGGTCGAGGTGTTATATATCCTCAAGCCTATGAGATGTTTACCACTAAACCTCTCACTGGTTATGGCTATGGAAAGTTTGAAGCAGCTTACATCACGCAAACTGCGCTGTGGCACAATGAAGATCCAGCACAACACGCTGGTATTCCGAGCTTAGATCACCCACATAACGAATTACTTTTCTGGGCTGATGAAGGCGGTATTGTGCCACTTATTGGCTTATTGCTTGCAGCATTTGCGGTAATGGTAAAAATAAGAAAAGCGCCTAATGGCACCCAGTTAGCCTTAATAGGATTATTTTTCCCTATCGTATTGCACACACAATTAGAGTACCCGTTCTACCACGCTTTAGTTCATTGGCTGAGCTTTATCATCCTAATTTTTTGGGTTGATAACCTCACAGCGAAATACCATAAACGCTCCCTACAGTACGTATTAGGATTAAAAGTTTTCGCGCTGATCACCCCTATTTTCATTTCAAGCTTTATGGTGACAACACTGTATTCTGGCTGGCAGCTCACCAAGTTTGAAACCACTCGACCTGTAAACATCGACTATCTACTTAAAGTGAATAACCCATGGTCGTGGAAAAACCGTTTTGATTGGGACTTACAGCTTACCCAACTGCAACTTGGTATTGGTAGCGATAAACCAGCGCTGATTGAAGACTATATTCAATGGGCGACAGAGAAAGCCAAAACATGGCCGCGACCAGCACTGTATCAAAACCTGATCCTTGCTTACGATGCCCTCGGCAACAAAGAGCAAGCATCACAAATTAGAGATGAAGCGCTGTTCTTATTCCCTGATTTAGATTTTGAGCAGCAAAACAGCCAAGCAAACGCAACGTCTACAGCGAAATAACCATAAAAAATGGCTACCCACTCGGTAGCCATTTTTATTTACTCATCAATTAATTATTTCAATGTGGTTTCTAGCGCTTTTAAGCACAGCGCAACATTTTCACTTCTTGCACCATAACCCATCAAACCGATACGCCAGGCTTTTCCTGCCAACGCACCTAATCCTGCACCGATTTCTAAGTTGTAGCGTTGCAACAATTCATTACGAACCTCAGCATCATCAACACCATCAGGAATATAAACTGCATTGAGTTGTGGTAAGCGTGACGCTTCTTCTACCACAAATTGGATACCTAACTTTTCAAGTCCAGCTTTAAGCTCTTCATGGGCATTACGATGACGCTGCCACGCATTTTCTAAGCCTTCATTATGCAGCAGTACTAACGCTTCATGCAGTGCATATAGACTATTTACAGGCGCGGTATGGTGATAACTGCGTTTGCCCTCACCGCTCCAATAACCTAATACCAAGCTTTGATCTAAAAACCAGCTTTGCACTTTGGTTTTACGTTGCTGGATTTTATCAATTGCTTTTTGGGAAAACGTTAATGGCGATAAACCCGGCGTACAAGACAAACACTTTTGACTACCAGAATAAACCGCATCTAATTGCCATTCATCCACCAGCAATGGCACACCACCGAGAGACGTCACCGCATCAACGATGGTTAAACAATCATATTTACGGGCAATCTCTGCCAGTGTTTTTGCATCACTTAATGCGCCAGTTGAGGTTTCCGCATGAACAAACGCCACAATATTAATGTCAGGATTATCTTGTAATGCTTGCTCAACAAGATCGGGAGATACTGGCGTCCCCCATTCATTATCAACCACAACTGCTATACCACCACAGCGCTCGACATTTTCACGCATACGCTCGCCAAAAACACCGTTACGGCACACTAATACCTTATCGCCTGGCTCAACGAGATTAACAAAACACGCTTCCATCCCTGCACTTCCCGGGGCTGAAACCGCAATGGTAAATGGGTTTTTGGTTTGAAATGCGTATTGCAGCAGCTGTTTTAACTCATCCATCATCCCAATAAACAAAGGGTCTAAATGCCCTATCGTTGGGCGACTGAGTGCTTGTAATACTTGCGGGTAAATATCCGATGGCCCCGGCCCCATCAGTGTTCTATGTGGCGGAATAAAACTGGTAATTGTCATTATTTTGCTCCGTAAAGTCATAGTCCCTATAGATATTTTTGTATGGAACGGGTTGCTATCGTTTTAAGAGTATTAGAGCCCTTTCATTGACGCAAGAGTCGATGTCGCATCCCTTACGCATAGTCACTTAATTTTAAATGTAAATTATTTGTCATATAACATTTGACAAAAGGGTTACAAATCTTATTCAATGAGATGATAATTTATTCAAGCTTTTATGTGCTTGTATAGGATTACAGCAATACGGAAGAGGAGCGTTACCTAGGTATCATAATGACAGGGCCCCACCCTATAGCCATTATGAGAGGGAGAGTAACGCCGAGGTATGACTTATTCGGGGATAAGTTATATCGGCTATGAAGGTTGAATCCTTCTAGCTGTCACCACGCTCAACAATGAATGTGGTGGGGAGCTTCTGGGTAAGTGCACTTAATTCACTTCTCACGCTCTCCTGACAGGATGTCGGGAATACTCCCAGACAAATAGCCTACCTTATGATTTGTTTATGATTCAGGGAGAATATAATGGACTACTCTACAGCAAATTCAGCACCGCCATCATCAATCACTGTTGCCAAATTTGGCGGCACTAGCGTTGCAGATTTCACCGCAATGAGTCGCAGTGCGGCCATTGTTACCGCAAATCCAGCAACAAAAATTGTTCTGATCAGTGCCTGCTCTGGCGTAACAAACCTTTTAGTTGAACTCGCTAATGGTGTCAGTAATGCTGATGAGCGTCAGCAACGATTACAGCAACTGACACACACACACCAAGCCGTATTAGATCAACTTAAGCAACCATCAAGTATTCAAGATGCGATTTACAGCCTACTTGATAACGTAGCAACACTTGCTGAACAAGCCGCTGTTGCAACATCTGCACAATTAACCGATCAAATCGTGAGCCACGGTGAGCTGCTTTCAACCTACCTTTTCACGCAAATTTTAGTTGAGCTAAACGCGCCAGCTGTACGTGTCGATATCCGTCCAATTATGCGTACCGATGATCAATTTGGAAAAGCAGTACCTCAGCCAGAGCAAATTAAACAACTGGCGGAAACACAATTATTACCATTGCTTGAAAATAGTATTGTCGTTTCACAAGGCTTTATCGGCTCAAATAGCCAAGGGATCACGACAACTTTAGGTCGTGGTGGGAGTGACTATAGTGCCGCATTAATTGCAGAAGCCGTCAGTGCATCCACCCTTGAGATCTGGACTGACGTACCGGGAATGTACACCACAGATCCTCGTATCACGCCAGCGGCACAACCTATTAAAGAGATCAGCTTTAGTGAAGCCTCTGAAATGGCCAATTTTGGTGCTAAGATCCTTCATCCATCAACCTTAGTGCCTGCTATTCGCCAGCAGATCCCTGTCTTTGTCGGCTCATCAAAAGCACCAGAGCAAGGTGGTACATGGATCCGCAAATCGGTAGAAGATGCACCACTATTTCGAGCATTAGCGCTACGTGCTAACCAAACCATGGTGACACTCACCAGCCTGAATATGTTCCATGCTTACGGTTTCTTAGCCGAAGTATTCCGCATTCTCGCTGAACACAAAATCTCAGTTGATTTGATCACCACATCTGAGGTCAGTGTGTCACTCACCCTAGATCAAACCGATACGGGTGGCGGTGCGCCAACACTTCCACTTAAAGCTGTTGAAGAGCTAAGCCAATTATGTCGTGTCGAAGTTGAGCAAGGTTTATCACTGGTTGCACTCATTGGTAACCAAATGAGTGATACTAAAGGCTCCGCAAAAGATATCTTTGGTGCATTAGAAGATCATAACCTTCGTATGATTTGTTACGGCGCAAGTCCACACAATTTGTGTTTCTTAATCAATGAAGATGAAGCAAAAGACGTCGTTCGTACATTGCACGCCTCTTTACTGGAATAACCCATTCCAAACACACAAATATTAAATAAACAAAAAGGCGCATTGAGCGCCTTTTTTATTCATCTTTATTTAGGTATTACAGATTTGGCCCAAGCCATTTTTCAGCTTCGATCAAATCCCAGCCTTTACGATCAGCATAACTTTCAAGCTGATCTTGTTGGATCTGCGCCACCGCAAAGTAACGTGAATCAGGATGAGAGAAATACCAGCCTGATACGGAAGCACCTGGGTACATGGCATAACTGGTGGTTAATGACATGCCAATATTCTCTTCCACCTTCATCAGCTCCCACAAAGGTCCTTTTTCAGTATGCTCAGGGCAAGCAGGGTAACCCGGTGCAGGTCGAATACCTTGGTACTTCTCACGGATCAAATCTTCATTTGATAAGTTTTCATCCGCTGCATACCCCCAAATATCTTTACGCACTCGCTCATGAAGGTATTCAGCGAACGCTTCTGCTAAACGGTCGGCAACGGCTTGGATCATGATCGCATTATAGTCATCCCCCTGCGCTTTATACTCATCAGCCAACTCACGCTCACCAATACCACCAGTAACCGCAAAGGCGCCAATCCAATCGAGTTTGCCCGATCCTTTTGGCGCAATATAATCGGAAATACAGTAGTTAAAGCCTTTAGGTTTCTCTGTTTGCTGACGCAAGTTATGTAGCACTGTTGCAACTTCGGTACGTGATTCATCAGTATACACTTCGATATCATCCCCAACACTTGCAGCTGGGAACAAACCACACATACCACGCGCTTTTAATAAGCCTTCGTTCTCAACACGATCAAGCAATTCATTAGCATCAGCAAATAAACGTTTCGCTTCTTCGCCCACTTCTTCATGTTCAAAGATCTTCGGATATTTTCCTACTAACGACCATGTCATAAAGAATGGCGTCCAATCTATATAATTACGTAGTGTTGCAATATCAAAGTCATCGAAAACATGAATACCCGGTTTAACTGGCACTGGAGGTGTATACGCATCCCAATCAATCGCCACTTTATTAGCACGTGCTTTTTCTAAAGTAACAGGCTTTGTACGTGGACGCTTACGCGCATGCTGTTCACGTACAATGTCATAATCAGCTTGCAGCTTTTCAACAAACCCCGGTTTCAATGTTTCCGATAGCAATGAAGAACACACACCTACCGCACGTGATGCGTTATTTACGTATACCACGGGCTGATTGTAGTTCTGCTCAATTTTCACTGCTGTGTGTGCTTTAGAGGTGGTAGCACCACCAATCAATAATGGTAGCTCAAAGCCTAAACGCTCCATCTCTTTGGCAACATGCACCATTTCATCCAGTGATGGGGTAATGAGACCCGATAGACCGATAATGTCGACGTTTTCTTCTTTGGCAACTTTTAAGATCTTTTCACAAGGTACCATGACACCAAGATCGATGATCTCGTAGTTATTACACTGCAATACCACGCCAACAATGTTCTTACCAATATCGTGAACATCGCCTTTTACTGTTGCCAATAAGATCTTCCCGTTCGATGAGCCAGCTTGTTTTTCAGCATTAATAAAAGGTTCTAAATGGGCTACGGCTTGTTTCATTACACGGGCTGATTTCACCACCTGTGGCAAGAACATCTTCCCTTCGCCAAACAGATCACCGACCACGTTCATGCCATCCATTAAAGGGCCTTCGATCACCTCTAACGGTTTAGTCGCATTTACACGAGCTTCTTCTGTATCTTGAACAATAAACTCAGTGATCCCTTTAACAAGCGCATGTTCTAAACGCTTTTCTACCGCCCACGTTCGCCACTCAAGCGCAGATGCATCTTCTTCTTTGCCTACACCTTTATCTGCATATTCAGCAGCAATATCTAACAGGCGCTCTGTTCCATCATTACGACGGTTAAGCACCACATCTTCTACCGCTTCTCGCAACTTATCTGGAACGTTATCGTAGATCTCAAGCTGGCCTGCGTTAACGATCCCCATATCCATGCCGTTTTTGAAACAGTGATAAAGGAACACAGCGTGAATAGCTTCACGGACATAGTTATTGCCACGGAAGGAGAAAGAAACATTAGATACGCCACCCGAAATCATCGCATACGGCAGCTCTCGTTTAATATCAGCAACGGCTTCAATGAAATCCACCGCATAGTTATTGTGCTCTTCAATACCTGTAGCTACAGCGAAAATATTCGGATCGAAAATAATGTCTTCTGGTGGGAAACCAACTTCATCTACTAAGATACGATAGGCTTTGGTACAAATTTCCAGTTTACGTTCACGGGTTTCAGCCTGACCGACTTCATCAAACGCCATCACGATAACCGCAGCACCATAACGACGGATCAATTTCGCCTGCTCAACAAATTTCTCTTTGCCTTCTTTAAGCGAAATTGAGTTAACAATGCCTTTACCTTGAATGCATTTAAGGCCTGCCTCAATCACTTCCCACTTAGAAGAATCGACCATGATTGGCACTTTGGAAATTTCTGGCTCAGACGCACACAGATTTAAAAATCGTACCATGCACGCTTCGGCATCAAGCATGCCTTCATCCATATTAATATCGATGATTTGAGCACCATTCTCGACTTGCTGGCGTGCAACATCTAATGCTTCGTCATATAGCTCTTCTTTAATCAAACGCTTAAAACGCGCAGAGCCCGTGACGTTAGTACGCTCACCAACGTTTATAAAGAGACTTTCTTTTTCAATGGTTAATGGCTCTAACCCAGATAAACGACACGCTACATTGATATCAGGTAAGGCACGTGGTTTTACATTTTCAACCGCTTGCGCCATTTGGCGAATATGCTCAGGCGTCGTACCACAACAACCACCAATCAAATTTAAAAAGCCGCTTTCAGCCCACTCTTTAACGTGTTCTGCCATCTCTTCAGGAGAAAGATCATATTCACCAAACGCATTTGGTAAACCCGCATTTGGGTGAGCTGAAACATAGGTTTCAGAAATACGAGAAAGCTCTTCAACATAAGGACGAAGCTCATCAGGGCCAAGCGCACAGTTCAAGCCAAAGGAAATCGGTCTTACATGTCGTAATGAGTTATAGAAAGCTTCGGTTGTTTGCCCTGAAAGGGTGCGTCCGGATGCATCAGTGATAGTGCCTGAAATCATGACTGGTAACGTCACGCCCATTTCTTCAAACACATAGTCAACAGCAAATGCACACGCCTTAGCGTTCAATGTATCAAAGATAGTTTCAATCAAAATCAGATCCGAGCCGCCCTTAATAAGCGCACGGGTTGATTCAGAATAGGCTTCAACAAGCTCGTCAAAAGAGACATTACGATAACCAGGATCGTTAACATCAGGCGAGATAGAACAAGTACGGTTGGTTGGACCTAACACACCGGCAACATAACGCGGTTTATCAGGTGTTTTTGCTGTCCATTCATCAGCAGCAGCACGAGCAAGACGCGCGGCTTCAAAGTTGATTTCAGCACTCAACGATTCCATGTCGTAATCCGCCATGGCAATGGTTGTTGCATTAAAGGTGTTGGTTTCTAAAATATCCGCCCCAGCTTCAAGGTAGGAAAGGTGAATATCTTTAATAAGTTGAGGCTGAGTTAAAACCAGAAGATCATTATTGCCTTTCAGATCAGAGTGCCAATCAGCAAAGCGCTGACCGCGATAATCCTCTTCTTCAAGTTTATAACCTTGGATCATGGTGCCCATGCCACCATCGATGATCAATATTTGCTGCTCTAACCGCTTATGCAGTAATTCCTTGCTGTTTAACACTACACTACATCCTTATAATCCATTACAGCTTTGTAACATCCTACCACACTTCAATTCGTGATAAAGAAAGCTAAAGATAATTTCGACAACAAAAGCATTTCAAAATAAAACAAATTATCAGTAGCCATTCACTAGCGATGGTTTTACTATTTCGTCACAAATTTCCTAACAACTTAACCAATCTAGAGGTCACGCATGTCGGTCTATAGCACGCTCTGCTTTCTGGCTGCAGCAGCAATGCTTATTGCTTTTGTAAACAGTAAAATAGGTAAAATGCAAACCACCATAGCCATCACAGCAGGCTCATTGATCCTGTCACTGTTGATCATCATTGCCGGTCACAATGGTTGGTTCCACCTTGAAGATATTGCTGCTACACAAATCAGCAAAATCAACTTCGAAGATTTCCTACTAAAAGGTATTTTAGGCTTTCTACTTTTTGCAGGCGGGTTAGGTATTAAACTCCCTCACTTAGAAGATCAGAAATGGGAAATCACTGTTTTAGCACTGGGTGCCACGCTTTTCTCAACCTTCTTTATTGGTTTCAGTTTATGGGGAATTTGTCAGTTAATCGGCATTCAGCTTGATCTGATCTACTGTTTACTCTTCGGTGCTTTAATTTCACCAACCGACCCAATAGCGGTATTAGCCATCGTTAAGAAAATGAATGCGCCTCGCCGTATTTCCACTCAAATCGAGGGCGAGTCTTTATTTAATGACGGCTTTGGCTTAGTCATCTTCGTCACTATGTTTACCATTGCTTTTGGTGATACTGCACCAACTGTAATGGGTGTCACTCAGCTATTCCTCCAAGAAGCAATTGGCGGCATTGCCTACGGTTTCATTCTTGGCCTTATTTTCCACTACCTTATTAGCTCAACCAACGATCACTCAATGGAGCTACTACTCACCATAGGTATTCCAAGTGCTGGTTATGCTTTTGCAGAAGTTATCCATGTATCAGGTCCATTAGCAATGGTGGTATCGGGTATCATGATCGGTAACTGGACTCGCTACATTGGTTTTTCCAAAGAAAGTGAAGAGCACCTCGATCACTTCTGGGAATTAGTTGATGAGTTCTTAAATGGTGTGTTGTTCCTATTGATCGGTATGACCATGCTTGACTTCAGCTTCCACCAAGAAGACTGGGTTCTAATGGCAATTGCCATTCCACTTGTTCTAGTTAGCCGTTACTTAAGTATTCAGCTCCCTTACGTAGGCTTTAGCCGTTACCGTCAATACAACCCAATGTCAGTGAAAATCCTAACATGGGGTGGCTTACGCGGCGGCTTAGCCCTAGCGATGGCGATGGCTATTCCAGCTGGGGTTATGGTGATCCCAGAAAAAGGCATTGATGTACGCGAGATCATCCTAGTAATGACTTATGCTGTAGTGGTGTTCTCTATTCTTATCCAAGGTTCCACTATTACACCACTGATTGAAAAAGCCAAAGTATGGGAACTACAGAATAAGTAACTCATTCGTACCGAGACAAAAAAGCCTGCATATCACGCAGGCTTTTTTATTATTCATCTTTAGTGAAACTATCTTCGGAGAAGTGCTCCAAATCATATGGCGTTTGCTGGTAAACACAATAATTCAACCAATTACTAAAGAGTAAATGTCCATGACTGCGCCAACTGGCAATCGGCGGATTTGATGGCTCATTATCAGGGTAATAATTTACAGGAACAGCAGGCTCCATACCTTGCTCTGTATCACGCACAAATTCATTATGTAGCGTATCTACATCATACTCAGGATGACCTGTCACAAACACATTACGCTTATCTTTCGTTGCCGCTAAATACACCCCAGCAACCTCTGAAGTCGCTAGAATATCCAGATCCGTATGCTGAGTTAAATACTCTGGAGAAAAATCGGCATAACGAGAGTGAGGGGCAAAAAATGTATCATCAAAACCACGCAAGATAGGGTGATGATTATCATGAATGCGATGTTGATAAACCCCCGAAAGCTTCTCTTTTCGAGTCCGTTTAGGCAAATCATACAACAGCTTTAAACCTGCTTGTGCCGCCCAACAAACGAACATCGTTGATGTCACATGCTCCCTCGCCCAATTCATGATGATTTGAATTTCTTCCCAATACAAAACATCTTCAAATTGCACTAAACCAAGCGGGGCGCCTGTCACAATCAAGCCATCAAAGTTACGATTTTTTACCATTTCAAACTGACGGTAAAAAGTGTCTAAATGCTCTTTCGGCGTATTCTTTGTTGGTCGATTATCAATACGCAGTAACTCAACATCCACTTGCAGCGGACTATTGGATAATAAACGTAGAAATTGTGTTTCCGTCTCAATTTTCTTTGGCATTAAATTCAACAATAACACCTTCAATGGACGGATCCCCTGACTCGCAGCACGCTTCTCTGTCATCACAAAGATATTTTCACTACGCAGAATATCAGTAGCAGGTAAGCGATCAGGTATTTTTATTGGCATCTTTGTTGACTCCTTTCCACATAAGATGTTTAGCCATCTAAACTTCCATTCAAGTTATAGAAAAAATCAGATGGACGCAAGTTCATAACGAAAGAATAACAGAGTCAATAAGCGAATAAAGAAAGAACAAAAAACTAAAGAAGTAATTACAGATAGGAAACTAGTAGCTGGAAACGAAAAAACCCAGCCTATGGCTGAGTTTTAGAAAGAGATTTAGCGATGTCCTACTCTCACATGGGGAGGCCCCACACTACCATCGGCGCTACAACGTTTCACTTCTGAGTTCGGCATGGGATCAGGTGGGACCGCTGTGCTATGGTCGCTAAACAAATTAATGGTGCTAGTACCCAGATTTGAACTGGGGACCTCACCCTTACCAAGGGTGCGCTCTACCAACTGAGCCATACCAGCACACAAAGCTTTTATGAACTTGCTTTAAAAGCAAATTCTAAAATTTAAAACCTGGCGATGTCCTACTCTCACATGGGGAGGCCCCACACTACCATCGGCGCTATTACGTTTCACTACTGAGTTCGGC
>NZ_SSMG01000029.1 GCF_009873615.1 Photobacterium lucens | reverse complement strand
TCATAACGAGAAAAAATACGAAGGGATACCGACCAAAAAGAAGGTTTACTCATAAGTGTTCAACACTCAAATTATGTGCAAACAATGAGCAAATAAATCACGAATACTGCGACTAATTAATTAACGTTATTTTTCAGTTTAATATGCTTGATAAAACACAATATGACTGTTAATATCCGCGCTCGTTTTACGACACTAAGTAAGGTCGCATTACTTAGTGAATTATTTATCTCAAAGAGAATTTATTATGAAATTTAACGCAGTAGTACGTACTGACCTAGGTAAAGGTGCGAGCCGCCGCCTACGTTCTGAAGGTCTTTTCCCTGGTATCGTTTACGGTGGTGAAGCAGCTCCTGTTTCTATCACTCTTAAGCACAGCGATATCATCAACCAAATGGACAAGCCTGAGTTCTACGAAGGTTTCGTTCTAGTAATCGACGGTCAAGAAGTTAAAGTTAAGCCTCAAGACATCCAACGTCACCCGTTCAAGCCAAAAGTTGAACACATGGACTTCAAACGCATCTAATTGCGAGTTCATAACTCTTTTTTAAAAAGCACTCTTCGGAGTGCTTTTTTTCTACCTATCGCATGGCTATCTCTTAGTAATTAGAAGAGCGGCTGTTGCGGATCTTCTTCAATTCCTTGTCGCTTTTCCAATTCCTGTTGCACTTTGGCACGATGACGTCGTCGTACTTGCTGTTCACGTCGACGACAAATATCAAGTACCTGATGCTTTTGATCATCAGTCATTTGCAGCCAGTAAAGACGCTCTTGCCTACTGCGATAACACCCTTTGCAGTATCCCCTATTGTTAACTTCACATATCCGTTTACAGGGGCTTGGAATGTCAAAAAAATCTTTCTGCTCCATATATCCCCATCAAAACTAAACCCATACAAACCACTTTATTTGAGAATAATAGATCATCATGATTTATGCTTTTCTTTAGTGAAATATGAAAGCAAAAGTTTACTAAATAGTTAATTTGGTTTTATTTTTATGAAAAATTAGCCTGCTATATCAGTTGATTTCATTGCCTCAACTCTGCTAAGGTTATTCGAGTTGTCACGGTTGATAACTAACTATTTACATTTTATATCTATAATTCAGTGAATTAAGGTATATCAGAGGAGGGAACCATGGATTTTTTTGTACCATCGGCAACAGACCTTGAGCAAGCAAAAACAGTTTATTCATCTATTGCTGCGCATGTATCAGCGCCAGTTCCTAATGATGATAAGCGAGTAAGTAAGCTTGTATGGTCGCATGAAGGCACAGTTTGCATTGCTGAAGTTGGACAGCAGCCACCTGAAATTTTCCGTGCACCAGAAGAGATCCTTGCTATTTTTGAATGTGGTGATGTTTACAAGATCTGTACCCAAAATCGTGGTGTGATTAATTTCGATCCTATTCTTGCTAATACAAAAGATGTATCTAAAGTCGAATACTTTAAATA
>NZ_SSMG01000003.1 GCF_009873615.1 Photobacterium lucens | reverse complement strand
GTGATAGTGATAGATATGTCGTTATAGTAGCAGGAATAAAACTGTTCATTAGTGAGATAAAAAACAGGATTTAATTGCAGTGATGAAAAGGCATAAGCTATGATCCAATTTATTATCACTAATTTAGGAATATCTGTGTGCTAGGGAAAATTTTGACAGGATTGTTGCTGGTGGCATCAAGCTCGAGTGTGATGGCATCACCATGGGAAAAAGTAAAAACACCAACGATAGGTGAATCAAGCTCGATAGGCTCTTATGCCAACGGCTGTTTAGCGGGAGGCGAGATGCTTCCGCTGCAAGGCGAAGGTTATCAGGTGATCCGCGCTGAGCGTGGGCGTTACTACGGTAACCATGAAATGATCACCTTCTTAAAAGAGTTAATGAAAACCTCACAACAACTGAAAATCGGTAATGTGCTGGTGGGCGATATTGCCATGCCTCGTGGTGGACGTTTCTCGTCAGGCCATGCTAGTCATCAAACCGGTTTGGATGCTGATATTTGGTTGCGCATTCCTGAAAAGCCATTAACTCAAAAACAATTGAAAAGTGTCTCTGCACTGCCGATGGTGGATGTAAAGAACTACAAGATCATTGAAAAGAACTGGGGCACTAAGCAAGCACAGCTTATCCAGTTAGCAGCAAGTGATGATCGGGTGTCGCGTATCTTTGTTCACCCAGTGATCAAAGAACAGCTTTGTAAGGCGAAATGGAAAGATCGTGATTGGCTACGTAAGGTGCGTCCTTGGTTTGGGCACTACTACCATTTTCACGTCCGTTTAAATTGTCCTGAAGGTAGCCCATACTGTGAGCCACAAACACCGCCACCACCGGGTGATGGTTGTGGTAAAGAACTTGCGTCATGGTCACCTGACTATCAAAAGCCAGCTTCAAATAAGCCTGCGGTGAAGCCAAAGCCTAAACCGAAGCCAGTGTTACCTGCTCAGTGTCATGTGGTGATTGATAGTTAAGCGAATTATCAGCATATAGCGGTAATAACAAGATAAAAAAGCGCCGAGAGGCGCTTTTTTATGGTCTGAACATTATATTCAATGGCGAGCTTTGATTAAGCAAGACCTTGAAGAGTAACAAATTTCTCTAGTAACTCTTCATCTGACTCTACGTGTTCAGGATCGGTAATAATGCAATTGGTGATCGGACAAACAGACTGACAAGTCGGCTTGTCGTAATGCCCTTTACATTCAGTACAACGATCTGGGTTGATTTCATAGATCTCGTCACCCATGGTGATCGCCTCGTTAGGGCATTCAGGATCACACATATCGCAGTTAATGCATTTGCTTGTAATGAGCAGTGCCATAGTGCTTATTGACCGTCTTTAGGTGCGTGTGGGTTACGTGTGTCTTCACCGTTGCCCAAGTTACGCATAAGTAGACCGTACTCAAGATCCATGTCTTGTGGTACTGGGATAAATACAAAGTGACCGTTACCTTTGGCATCATCAATCACTTCAGACTTACGGTTTTCCATTGTCTCAAGAGTAAAGATAACGTTACCTTTTGGTGTCATCACTTCAAGGCTATCACCAACAACAAACTTGTTCTTCACTTCTACTTCAGCAAGATCGCCACGGCGTTTACCCGTGAACTCACCAACAAATTGTTGAGAATCAGAAATAGAGTAACCGTAATCGTAGTTTTGGTACGCATCATGGGTGTGACGACGAAGGAAACCTTCAGTGTAACCACGGTGAGCAAGGCTTTCTAGCGTGCCCATTAGTGAGTCATCAAATGGCTTACCTGCAACCGCATCATCAATCGCTTTACGGTAAACTTGTGCAGTACGTGCACAGTAGTAGAACGACTTAGTACGACCTTCGATTTTCAGTGAGTGAACACCCATTTTAGTTAGACGCTCAACGTGTTGAACAGCACGAAGATCTTTCGAGTTCATGATGTAAGTACCGTGCTCATCTTCAAATGCCGCCATTTTTTCTTCAGGACGGTGAGATTCGCTCAGTAGCACAACTTCATCAGTTGGCTTACCTAGACCAAGTGTATTGTCTGGGCGCTCAGCGTCTTGCATTTGAACTGCTGCATCTTGTACTTCAACAATTTGACCAGCATCGTTTTCAGTCGCTTTTTCTGTTTTGTATTCCCAACGACATGCGTTAGTACATGTACCTTGGTTAGGGTCACGCTTGTTGATGTAACCAGACAGTAGGCAACGACCAGAGTAAGCCATGCATAGTGCGCCGTGAACAAAGATTTCTAGTTCTGTGTCAGGGCAGTGCTCACGAATTTCTTCGATTTCTTCTAGTGAAAGCTCACGAGATAGAATCACACGCTCAACACCTTGGCTTGCCCAGAATTTTACTGTCGCCCAGTTAACTGCGTTCGCTTGAACTGATAGGTGAATAACCACCTCAGGGAAAGCTTCACGAACCATCATGATAAGACCCGGATCTGACATGATAAGTGCGTCAGGACCCATTTCAACGATTGGTTTAAGATCGCGGATAAACGTCTTTAACTTAGAGTTATGCGGCTGAATGTTACATACCACGTAAAGCTTTTTGCCTTGCGCGTGTGCTTCATCAATACCGATCTTTAGGTTTTCGTGGTTGAATTCGTTGTTACGAACACGAAGGCTGTAGCGAGGCTGACCTGCGTATACTGCATCTGCACCGTAGGCGAATGCATAACGCATATTTTTAAGGCTGCCTGCTGGCGAAAGTAATTCTGGTTTAAACATAGCTCTATTGTCTCTTTTCTGATTCCAGATCAGTTCATATCACCTAGTGATATGAAGGAAAGGCGGGATTTTACGTTTTTCGTGACCTGAGCGCCACATTTCTCACGGAGTTTTTTCTTGTTCTCGACAATTTATCGCCAAGCGTATAGTGCTAACTATAAGATATTACCGATAAATAGTTGCTGCTAGCGAATTTAGCTCATACTCTACGCCATTATTACGTTTTATCTATTGAACCGCGTTAGGACAGATCAATGACTGCGAAGCCAAAACACCGTCCCACATTAAATGATGTAGCCAAGAAAGTGGGTGTCACTAAGATGACTGTCAGTCGTTACTTGCGTGATCCTAACTCGGTTGCAGAAGCCACCCGTGAAAAAATTGCAGTGGTGGTTGATGAGCTTGGGTATGTGGCAAGCCGTGCGCCAGATATTTTGTCGAACCGCAACAGTAAAGCGATTGGAATATTGCTGCCATCGTTATCCAACCAAGTGTTTGCCTCGCTATTACAGGGGATTGAATCAGTCACCAAAGCCGAAGGCTATCAAACCTTGATCACCCACTATGGCTATAGCGCAGAAGAGGAAGAAGAGAAGATCGCTTCGCTGTTGTCATATCACGTTGATGGTTTGATCTTAACTGAAAGTATTCATAGCGAACGTAGCCAGAAGATGATCAATGCAGCGGCAATCCCCGTGGTAGAAACCATTGATTTGCCTGAAAACCCGATTGATATGGCGGTAGGGCTCGATCATAAACAAGCCGCATTTGATTTAGTGTCCAAGATGATTGAATACGGTCGTCGTCACATTGTCTATTTTGCGGCGCGATTAGACCGTCGAACTCAGTTACGTAGTGAAGGCTATTTGCAAGCGATGGAAGAAAATGGCTTAACGCCACAGATTGTATCCACCCAAGAGCATTCTAGTTTTACTCAAGGACGTGAGTTGATGCGCCAAGCATTAGAACAATTTCCAGAGCTAGATGGGGTATTTTGTACCAACGATGACTTAGCCATTGGTGCCATGATGCATTGCCAAGAGCACAACATTGATATTCCTGATCGTGTGGCGATTGCAGGTTATAACGCTTTAGATATTGGTAAGGCTATTTCACCGACGCTTGCCAGTGTGAATACCCCGCGTGAGGAAATTGGAGCGGCTGCTGCTACATTGCTACTTAAAAAACTATCGGGTAAGAAGGTGACCAAACCGATCCAAGATATTGGCTACAGTTTGTATTTGGGCGAGAGTTTAGGTAAGCCTGTTTAAGATTGCGAATAAAACCGCTTATAAAGCAATAAATAAAAAAGCAGCGCACGATGAACTCGTGCGCTGCTTTGTTGTGACCTATTAACTAGTACACTAAAGCGTTATTTAGCTAATAGCGCTACCGCTTCTTGAGACAACTTCGTAATTTCATCCCACTGACCGTTATCGATCAGATCTTTTGGTAGCATCCAAGAGCCGCCGACAGTCGCCACACATTTCACCGCTTTGTACTGATCAACGTTGGCAGGGCTAATGCCGCCTGTTGGACAGAATTTAACTTGTGGTAGTGGTGCAGCAATTGCAGCTAGCGCTTTAGCACCACCGTTAGCTTCCGCAGGGAAGAATTTAAGGTGTTGGTAGCCAAGCTCTAATGCTTGCATGATTTCAGATGGCGTACTAACCCCCGGAATTAATGGCGCAGAGCCAGCTTTAGCATGACTAAGTAGCTTAGGTGTCATTCCCGGAGAAATCACAAATTTCGCGCCCGCTTCAACAGCGGCATCGTATTGCTCACACGTTAGCACAGTACCAGCACCCACCATTGCCTCTGGCATGGCTTCTGCGATAGCACGGATAGCATCAAGGGCAACAGGAGTACGTAGGGTAATTTCAAATACCGTGATCCCACCATTTTGCAGTGCTTGCGCCATAGGAACAGCATCTTCAACACGTTCAATGATCATTACAGGAACAACAGGAGATGCGGCAAAAACATCTTGTGGGTTAACTTGCCAAGTGTTCATAGGTTTCTTCCTATCCAATAACTTAAAAAATGGTGGCACCAGTATCAGCACTTGATACGTTGTGGCGCATGTTTGCAAACAGCTGACGACCAAAGGTCAGTGCTGGCTTGTCTAAGGTATATGTGGCAGTACGAGCACTGAGTTCGGCTTGAACGGTTAGCTCACCCGTGACTGCATTTAATTCAATCATATCGCCATCTTCCACTAAACCAATCGCACCACCACGTAAGGCTTCAGGTGTAATGTGAATAGCAGCAGGGATTTTGCCTGATGCACCAGATAGGCGACCATCCGTCACCAGCGCTACTTTATAGCCTTTCTTCTGGATATTCCCCAAAATTGGCATCAATTTGTGAAGCTCAGGCATACCATTTGCCGCTGGACCATTATGGGTCACGACAATGATCGCATCTTGATCTAATAAGCCTTGCTTGTAGGCTTTTTCAACCTCGTTTTGACAACGGAAAACTTTCGCAGGCGCACAAATATGTTGATGCTCAGCGGCAACGGCAGAGACTTTAATTACCGATTTTCCGATATTGCCCGCTAACACTTTCAAGCCGCCAGTTGCGCTAAATACATGTTCAGGCGTACAAATTACATCACCATCAGTGGAATCATCACAAGCAGTCCAAACCAACTTACCGTTATTGATACTTGGTGTTGTCATCACATCACTAAAGTTACCAAAAGCGGTTTTTACTTCAGTGTTTAATAGTCCGTGTTGGTGTAATGCTTTCATTAACGTTGGTACACCACCTGCTTGTTGGAAAGCATTAATATCAGCAGGACCATTTGGGTACATGCGTACTAATAGCGGTACGGCATCTGATAAATCGTTAATGTCATCCCAAGTTAAAATCAAACCTGCACAACGGGCAATCGCGACCATGTGTAAGCTGTGGTTAGTACTGCCACCAGATGCTAGCCATGCCACTAAACCATTCACCAGACTTTCTGCGGTTACAACTTCATATAGTGGTCGGTATTGTGTCGATTGTTGGTTCGCCGCCGCCGCAATACGACACGCAGATTCTTCGGTTAATGCTTTACGTAATTCGCTTGTCGGAGGCACAAATGCCGAGCCCGGTAGCATTAAGCCCATGGCTTCTAAAATCAGCTGATTGGTATTGGCTGTGCCGTAGAAGGTACAGGTGCCCGGAGAGTGATACGCTTGGCACTCCATCGTCAGTAGGGCACTTGAGTCCACTTCACCTGCTGCATATTGCTGACGAACGCTGACTTTCTCATCGTTACTGATGCCTGTTCCCATCGGGCCAACAGGTACAAATGCTGTCGGTAAATGCGCAAAAGATAACGCGCCCATTAATTGTCCCGGGGCTATTTTGTCGCAGATACTGAGCAGTAATGTCGCATCAAATGCATTGTGACTTAGCGTGATCGCCGTTGCTTGCGCGACCACATCACGGGAAAACAGCGACATTTCCATACCCGGCTGACCTTGGGTAATACCGTCACACATCGCAGGTACACAACCTGCAACTTGGCTGGTGTGACCGTATTCAGCTAAGGCTTTAGCAATGATGTCAGGGTAGAACTTATAAGGCTGGTGAGCACTTAGCATGTCGTTATAGCCGCTAACAATAGCGATGTTGGCATGAAGAAAATCAAGGATCGCTGATTTCTCTTGTGCGCAATTGGCTGCTACAACGTGGGCAAGGTTACCGCACGACAATTGGCTACGGCCTTTACCTGCTTGTTCCATTTCCTTGGTCATGGCGAGCCATTGTGAGTAACTCTCAGCGCTTCTTGCTTTTATACGCTCGGTAACGGCAGAAATGACAGGATTCATAGGCTTGCTCCACGCAATTGCTCAACAGCGTTTTCAATAATATCGGTAACTGAACCGTCGATAGAGACAGTGAATACACCTGCTTCATCAACAGGGCGTTCTAAGGTTTCAAGCTGGCTGGTTAACATGGTTTCACGCATAAAGTGACCTTTACGAGCACGCATACGTTCAAGGATCAGCTCACGATCGCCGTCTAAAAAGACGAAAGAGACGTTCTGATTGCCTTCACGGATTTGATCGCGATATTTCTTTTTCAAAGCAGAGCACACAATGATCCCTACTTCGTTTTTGTTTTCCAAGCTATATGCCGCATCACGAATGCGCTCTAGCCAAGGTTCACGATCAGCATCATTAAGAGGGTTGCCACTGGCCATTTTTTGAATGTTGGCTCTTGGGTGTAAATCATCGCCATCGATGAACTTTGCCTTTAAGCGAGCAGCGATACCTTCACCAATTGTTGATTTACCGCTACCACACACCCCCATTACAATAATGCTTTGACCTGCCATTTTTTAACCTCTATCTCATTTTTGAATATCGATTGTTCGATTTACTTGTAAGTTACCATGTTACGGGTAACATGTTACCCGTAACATAAAGGGTTGTGAAGACTATCACAATAAAAATATTCACAACGAAATAACTATATTTTTGCCGGAGTGATCCTGTATGACGTTAGACCCAACCTACTTATTATTTATTGCGCTCTGTTCTATCTTGTTGTTATTACTGCTTATTATGAAATTCAGGTTACATGCTTTCTTAGCGTTAACCTTAGTGAGTTTTATTACCGCAGTAGTCACAGGTGTTAATGCTGATCAGGTTGTACCAACCATGATGTCGGGCTTTGGTGGCACGCTTGCCTCTGTTGCTCTACTGGTGGGTTTAGGCACCATGATTGGTCGAATTTTAGAAGTAACTGGTGGTGCGAAAGTATTAGCAGATACATTAATTGGTAGGTTCGGTTCTGAGCGAGCACCCTTTGCTCTCGGTGTCGCATCACTATTGTTTGGTTTCCCAATCTTCTTTGATGCCGGTCTAATGGTAATGATGCCAATCCTATTTAGTGTGGCGAAGCAATTTGGTGGCTCAACCATTAAATACGCATTACCAGTGGCAGGTGCATTTGCGGTAATGCACGCATTCTTGCCACCACACCCAGGCCCAGTTGCGGCTGGTGAATTACTAGGTGCGAACATTGGTCTACTAACAATTGTTGGTTTAGTGATTGCACTACCAACATGGTACTTAGGTGCTTACCTTTACGGTCTATGGGCGGGCGAGCGATTCAAACTGCCATTGCCACAAGCATTCCTAGCTACCCAAGAAGTGATTGACGAAAACAATCTTCCTAAGTTCTCAACAGTGCTTGCGATCCTATTAATGCCGTTGGTACTGATCTTCATGGATACAGGTCTACACACACTAACAGTGATGGGCGTGGTTGATGGTCAAGATACGTGGGTAAACGTATTACGTATGCTGGGCAAAACGCCAATTGCTCTGATGATCACATTACTGTTCTGTTTGGCACTGTTCTCTAAAAACTACGGCATGGCAAAACTTGAAAAGCTATGTGGTGATTCACTTGCGCCAATCTGTGCAGTGATTCTGGTAACAGGTGCGGGCGGCATGTTCGGTGGCGTACTACGTGCAAGTGGCATTGGTGATGCACTAGCAGGTTTGTTATCAGATACGGGGATGCCTGTGATTGTGGCAGCATTCTTAGTCTCGACAGCACTTCGTGTCGCACAAGGCTCAGCAACGGTTGCTCTAACCACAACTGCGGCACTGATTGCTCCTATGGTTGCGGCAACAACAGGTTTAAGTGCATTAGATTTATGCTTCATCGTGATTGCGATTGCATCGGGTGCGACCGTGCTATCTCACTTCAACGATTCAGGATTCTGGCTAGTAGGTAAACTGCTAGACATGGATGAGAAAACGACACTAAAAACGTGGACGGTAATGGAAACACTTCTAGGTACGATTGCTTTCATTATTGCTGCAACACTAAGCGTTTTCCTATAAATTAAAACAACGTGTAGAAGCCAATACGGGAGTAGCAATACTCCCGTATTTTTTTATAAGGACTTTATCCATGACAACCGAAAGTACGCCAATGATAAGTTGCGATTGGGCAACCACTGATCCACTGTTACAGCATTATCATGATACTGAGTGGGGTAACACTACCTGTGATGATAACGCCCTTGCCGAATGCTTTATTTTAGAGAGTATGCAAAGCGGATTAAGTTGGTTAACGGTGCTACGTAAACGTCCTGCTTATCGGGCGGCTTTTCTGGATTTTGATTTAGAAAAAATTGAAACCGAGTTATTACCGCAACCTCGAGAAGTCTTAGTTGAGCATATTTGCCAGCAGTTTGATGTGATCAAGCACAAAGGCAAAATTGCAGCAGCATTAAATAACCTCGAACGGTTAATTGCAGTGCGAAAACACACTCCACTCGCTGATTTTTTCTGGCAGTTTGTTGATAACAAAACCGTGGTGAATCAATGGCAGAGCATGGCAGAAGTACCAGCACAAACCGAGCAATCAGCACACATGAGTAAGGTGCTCAAAAAGCAAGGTTTTAAGTTTATAGGTGCGGTGACTTGTTATTCCTTTATGCAAGCGGTAGGCATGGTGAACGATCATCTCACGACCTGTCACTGTTATTCAGATAATAGCTAGTTATTGATATTGCTAAACTTTTATTTAGGCACATTTGCAAAGTTAGATTGAGCGATAAAGCAATGTAATGCTTTAGAGAAGCGTACTATGCTTAATTAATGTTTCTCTCATAAATAACAACAACAAAGGTGTCTTCATGGAAAGTGGGGATAGCAACATCGTCGTTCATGTCATTTCAGTGTTGTTTAACATGTCATGGCAAATCTTTTGGCCTCTTGCCTTTGGCTTGATCCTTTCATCCTTTATTCGGCATTTATTACCCGTTGATACCGTGGTTAAACACTTGGGTAAAACCGATGCCAAAAGTTTAACTTTTACGACCATTCTTGGCATGGTGTCTTCGTCATGCTCTTATGCAGCGGCTTCTCTTTCTCATACTCTGCTAGCGAAAAAAGCGACCTTAGCGAATGCAATGGCATTTTTAGTATCTAGTACTAACTTGATAGCGGAAATGTTCATTGTGCTGGTGGCATTAATGGGCTGGACATTCCTTTGGGGGGAAGTGATTGGTGGGCTGATCTTAATTGTGACCGCAGGGTTCTTGTTTAGTCGCTTCTATCCAAAAGATGTTGAGCAAGAGCTACGCCAGCATCTTGAAAATGCAGAGCCCGCTAAACATGCGCACAGTGACTGTGGCATGGACATGTCTAGCATGAAGCATGAGACCAGTGATTGCGGTATGGATATGTCCTACATGAAGCATGAAGACAGCGACTGCGGCATGGATATGTCAACCATGAAACATGATCACAGCATGCATCATCACATGGATATGCCAGCGCAAGAAGAGACAGGCTTGATGTCTAAAATCACCAAGTCAGCAGGTTTCTTCCAAATGGATCTCGCCATGATAGGCAAAGAGATCTTAATTGGCGTGGTGGTGTCATCCATCTTGATTGCGCTTGTGCCACAAGAAGGCTGGAAAGCGCTATTCATCAGTAACGATGTTGGTTTACCGACATGGCTTCACTCATTGCTCGATGTCATTATCGGTATCTTCGTCGCCATGATTGCCTATGTTTGTTCAGTGGGTAACTTAATCTTGGCGGCAGCCTTGTGGCATGGTGGTATTTCATTTGGTGGGGTGATTGGTTTTATCTTAGCCGATGTATTAACCATTCCAATGATGGGCGTTTACAAAAAATACTACGGCAAACGTCCAACCAAATGGATGGTAGGGTTACTTTTCCTTTCAATCCTATTTACCGGTTTATGTGTCGATGCCATCTTCAACGGCTTTGGTTGGGTAAGTGCCGATCAAACAGTCAGAACTTTAAACCAATCTGGTTTTGGTATGAACATGACCACAGTGATGAACCTGATCTTCATTCCGCTTTCAATTTGGTATTACCGTTTAGGTAAAAAAGCCAATGCCGGCATGGGAATGAGCATGTAATTACTTATTCTCATAGGTAGAAGAGATAACAAAAAGCCGTGTCGCTTGGTTATGAACACATAACAGCGACACGGCTTTTTTAGATGGTTTGTCTTTTAACAACAGATAAGAAAAAGGGGATTAGCCTTTGTTTTCTAAACCACCCACTACTTCAAATAGGTTTGGTAAGAATGCAGAGAACTCGCCACCCATAAGTGATAAATCTGCATCAATACGTTGTGCAACATCTTCACGGTCGATGTCTTCGTTTTGATCTTTAAGCTCGTCAGAGAACTTCAAACGCTTCACTGTTAAATCATCGGCAAACACAAAGTCGATACGATCTTGCCAGTTCATCGCTAGTTTAGTTACAACCTTGTTGGCTTCGATGTGAGCAAGAATTTCATCACAGTTCAGATCTTGTTGCTTACAACGGATCACACCACCATCTTCTTCAATCGCTTTAAATTCTGCTTCTTCACCCATAGTGAAACCGTGTGGAGCTTCGTTGCTGCGAACCCATTCAGTCATGGTTAACGCCAATGGTTTTTCTGCCACAACAGGCACGACAGGTAAGCTACCGATAGACTTACGTAGCAGGGCTAACATGTCTTCCGCTTTTTTGAAGCTACCAGCATCGACAATGATGAAACCTAGCTTTGGCATGATCAGAGCGTAAGTTTGCGATTTACGGCTAAATGCACGAGGCAGTAAATCCATAACGATTTCATCTTTCAGGGTGTCTTTCTCAGTCTTTTTCAGTTTACGACCAAGATCTTTTTCCTGCATTTCAATCTTGTTGTTCAGTGATTCTTTGATCACCGATGCTGGCAGCATTTTTTCTTCTTTGCGTGCACAGATCAAAATGTTGTCGCCAGAAACATGGGTAAACATGTCACCGTGTTTGCCTAGCGCATGTGCCCAGCCAAACTTTTGAACGTCTTGGCTACCACAAGGCGTGAAGCGAAATTCTTCCAGCTGCTTTTCCAGTTGGTCTGCATTTAAATCAATTTCACGGGTAAAGCGGTAAGTCAGTAAATTCTTAAACCACATCATGGCAGTCACACTTCCTAGGGTTAAACAGTTGGGGCGCACATCTTAACCCAACCATAAAAAATTACTAACTTACGATTGAATGTTTTGGTGAGGATTTTGTAATAACTGACTGAAATGTGAAGTTTAATTAAATTTCACATACTGTTAGTCGCTTTATTTGCAATGCTTAAATCTTGGGCTTAAATACCGCTTTAAGACGTTTAGCAACCATTAATCGGGAAACCGTAAACATGTTACTGATGGTTCTTTGATGTAAGCGGAAAATCGTATCGTAGACACGACGGATCAATAAACCATGTAACACAAATTTACTTTCCATTTTGGAGCCGGGTGCAAACGAACCAACAGCAAAGTAATGCCCAACGGCCACCACCATACCACTGTCTTTAAAAATGAAATCTGTCAGTGGCTTACCATGAAGAAAATCACCTAAGCTTTTTGCTAAATGCTCAGCAGCACGATTAGCCGCTTGTGCTTTAGGAGGCACAAAACTGCCATCAGGTTGAGGGATCGCAGCACAATCACCAAGGGCAAAAATATGATCATCAAGGGTTGAGGTTAAATTCATATTCACTTCAATTTGATTGATACGATTATAAGCAAGCCCGCCTAAACCATTTAGCCAATCTGGTGCTTTGATACCCGCAGCCCAAAACTGCACATCGGCATCGAGTGAGTGACCATCTGCGGTGATCATAGCTTTTTCTTTCACTTCGCTAATGCGTGTATTGAGCAACACATTAATGTTATTTTTCTCAAGTTCTTGCTGGACTTTTCGCGACATCTTTTCAGGGCTGTTTGGTAGGACCCGATCAGCGGCTTCAATCAAATTAATTTTTAGCGGTGTACCGTTATAACGCAGTAACTTGCGGCTGACTCTTTCTAACTCTGCTGCTAATTCAACACCTGTTGCCCCAGCCCCGACAATGTTAATGGTGTGCTCTTCACCTGCACGAAGTACGTAACTCATACGATGCCATGCTTGGCGCGCTTGATTGGCGGAATCGAGGAAAATGCAGTGTTCTTTTGCCCCTTTAGTATTGAAGTCATTACTTACCGCACCGACAGCAATAATTAAGTAGTCGTATTTCACTTCACACATGATGTCGTCAACCGCACCGCAGACCATAATGGTTTTATTTTCACGGTTTATATCAGTCATTGAGGCTTGATAATGCTGGTATCCATGCCGAGCGCCATGGGTAAAGTAGCAGACAGTATCGAGATCACTGTCAAAGGTGCCTGCGGCGATTTCATGTAAACGTGGTTTCCAGAAATGGTGTGTTTCAGGCTCGACTAAAATCACCTCATCTTCTTTTCTAATGGTCTTTTTTAATAAGGTTGATAACTCAATACCTGCAGCACCACCACCAACAATAACAATCCGTGACATAGGAATACCTCAGTAGCCTTATGAGTTCCCTTCATCACTGGCGAGTTTTATGAATGAAAGCAGCCTATTCCTTAATCCAATAGGCTGGTGATGTAATAAAAGCGATATAGATAGTTTTATAGATAGATTTAAAAGTTAATGATCAGTCTAGATGGGAATTGCCAACTTTGTGGCGATATTGCGCTTTTAAAAGCAAAGGAGCATGAAAAAGAAGAAAGAGTGCGAGAGTAGAGTGGTGTGTAAAGAGAGGATAAAAAAAAGCCTTAAACAAGGTCTAAGGCTTTAAGGATTCATTTGGCAATGAAATTATTTTGCAGGTGCAAAATCTTCTGCAGCTTGGCGGTGCGCAGTGTAGATTGCTTCACCGTCACTTTCTGCATCGAAGATAACAGTCACATTAGGTGAGAACAGAATAACGTCGCCTACTTCAGCAACGTATTTGTTGCCGTCTGTATCACGTACCACAATCTTACCTTTAGTAACNACTTTGTACTCNACTGAATCGTAGAAGTATTCAAACTCTACGCCCGGAGACATAGTGAAGTGACCAATCGTCAATGGCGCACTGTTGTTAGTAACAGCAACTTCAGCCATGTCGCTTTTTAGGCCTTCAACTTCTAGCAGTTTGCTTAGGTCGTTTAGCTTAACTGAATCGTAGAAGTATTCAAACTCTACGCCCGGAGACATAGTGAAGTGACCAATCGTCAATGGCGCACTGTTGTTAGTAACAGCAACTTCAGCCATGTCGCTTTTTAGGCCTTCAACTTCTAGCAGTTTGCTTAGGTCGTTTAGCTTAAAAGTACCAGCTTTGATCAGCGANATACCTGGCTTTTCNGTTAATGTAGTCATTGGATTTGTCCTTCTTTTTTTATAATAAAGGCTGGGGNNCCCCAGCCTTTTTGTAGGGTGTTGCGTATTACATGCGTGCTTTGAAGATCGCTACGATTTCTTCTAGGCTCGCTTTGCGTGGGTTCGTTAAAGAACACGCATCGTTTAGNGCNTTTTGCGCCATGAACGCTAGCTTATCTTCAGTTACACCCAAATCAGCTAGGCGTTGCTTGGTGCCTACCTTTTCAGATAGTGCATCAATGGCTTCAAGGGCTGCATTTACTGCTTGCTCTTGGGTCATTGCTGCAGTGTCGATACCCATTGCTTTCGCAATATCAACAAAACGCTCTGGTACTTGNTTCGCGTTAAAGCGCGAAACTTCTGCCAATAGGATAGCGTTACATAGGCCNTGAGCCAGGTCGTAAACACCACCTAATTGGTGNGCCATTGAGTGAACGTAACCTAAAGATGCATTAGAGAATGCCATACCAGCAAGGTACTCGCCGTACTGCATTGCATCACGTGCTGCGCGATTTTGACCGTCGTTCACAGCAGTTTCTAGGTTGTTTACAATCAGCTCAATCGCTTTAATNGCNGANGCATCAGTGATTGGTGTCGCTGCAGTTGAAACATACGCTTCAACAGCGTGCGTTAATGCATCCATACCGGTTGCAGCGGTTAGGAACTTAGGCATTGCTACCATTAGCTCTGAATCGTTCACTGCAATAATTGGCGTGAAGTGCTTATCAACCACTGGGTACTTGGTTTCATCTTCTTGGTTAGTGATGATTGCAAACACTGTCATTTCTGAAGCAGTACCTGCTGTTGTGTTCACGGTTACCAATGGAAGTTGTGGCTTTTTAGAAAGGTGTACACCTTTAGAGTAATCACGAATNTGACCACCGTTCGCTGCCACNANTGCGATACCTTTAGCAGTATCGTGTGATGAACCACCACCGAATGAAATCACAAAATCAGAATGGCTGTTTGCAAGTAGCTCTAGNCCATCTTCAATGTTTTTCTCNGTTGGGTTTGGCTGCACACCATCGTAAATAGTGAAATCAATACCGTGAGCGGTTAGCTCGTCAGTTAGCTTGCTAACTAAACCCACTTCAACTAATACACTGTCTGTCACGATTAGGGCTTTTTTCAGCNCTTTTGANGCAAGTTCNGCACCTAAAGATTGAATAGCGTTAGGACCCATNAATGTTACAGGTGGCATGTAGAATACATTGCTCATAATGAAGCTCCGTTAATATTTATGAATTTATGTTGGCTTATCGCATGTGCCATAAACCGGAATTTTTTACAGAGTGTGANTAGCAAAGTGAGTGTTACCGGCACCGAATCGTTATGGTTGTTGTTGGTGTCGATGCCGACATCTTCTCATTTACTGAAATATAAACAATAGAGTTAAAAGNAAATAACTATTACGNACAGGTAATAATAAAAGTGAGCGTATTGTTTGCAGCNCTCAGCGGCTTATTTATCTGCTGCTGATAGTAGTTTTTCAGCAAAGCTTAGGTGCGCTTTAGGTTGAGTGAATACCACACCAGAGTGTGAACGCTCTGCAGTGCCTTCTTTTTGGTAGTGTTCTGCATTCATGCTGTTAGCAACTGCTTTTTCAAACTGTACGTTACCTGTGAAGTCGCCATCTTTTGCTGAAACGTTGTAAGACATAGCGATAATAGCGGCTGCGATGGTTGCTTTAATAACTGTTTTCATGAGTAATAAAACCTTGTGTATTTATGTTTGTGAACGCCTTGTGCGGTTTCGATGGGTGCATTATCAATAATTACCCTAAAAACAACAATACACCTAAAACACAAAAGATTATTACTGAAAGGTAATAATGGGTATCAAGGAAAGGTATATAAGGAGAAAAAGGCAGAAGGTAAGTACCGTGGGCGACGATAGCGAGGGTGGTGAAAGAGAGTTAGTGTTGGTGTGTTGGTAGCAATATCGAGGATGAATTGCTTTTACTGTGATTGGGTTATTTCAACTTTATACGTGAAATACTTTTTTATTAGACCATTTTGATACCGCAAAACCTTCTTGTGAGTCTTAATAAATCTGAGGAAAAAGACTCATGATAGAACTGTTACATTTTATGTTGGCAATCACAGCATTGATTACTGTAACAACAGGTTTAATTAGAGCAACGACAGGCTTAATTAGTGCGATGGTCCAGCTTATTAATACTATAAAGAATAAGTAACTATAAAAGCCGCTTTAGCGGCTTTTTTAATATCAACACACCGCAGCCCCATACCATTCCCCACCCTCACCACATTCATAGAGTCGGCCCATCCAGCTCATTTGCATGGTTAAGGCTTTGCCGCTTTCTTTCTCGAACGTGATCCAATCTATGGGTAGTGCGCTGTTGTTAAAATCAGGCTGTCCATTCATCTTATCTATTCGGATTGTTGCGTAGCTGTCGTGGCGTTGAATGTTTAGCCCTGTCATTTGGCTACCGTCGACTTTGTATAAAACATTGCTGTGATCACAATCGGCAATGGTGGCATCGGTAGTGGCAATAAGGCACCAATTGTCAGTGAGGGTTTTGGTACTGGTTAAGCCAATTGTGTGAAGGTACACATCGGTGCCGCGCATCACGGCTTCAGATTTAGCCGCAACGATCAGGCCACGTAGTTCGGTAGAGGTGCGCTTCATGGTGTTGCTGGCAAACAGGTTGTTAAAGCTAGGGGCAGCCATAGTGATGATGATGCTCAAAACACTAATGGTGATGATCAATTCGAGTAAGGTTAATCCTTTATTTTTCATGGTATTAAATCCTTTTACTTAACTTAAATTAGTCTAAAGCGGTTGGCTTTCCACTCGGCTGCATCTATTAAACCTTGGTTGTAATAACCGCCCCAATCGAAGAAGAACGGGCTAAAACTGCCACTGCCAGTGATATGGCTAACCCCAATACAAGCGATAATGACGGCTGCAGAAATGGCGTATTCAATCGGATCACCGGTACGAAATCGCCCACCAAATAAGTGAAATCGTCTATCGCTGTAAGGGGAAAACGGCACACCGCTTACGGTCATGGCATCGGTTAAAATGTGGCTGACGCCTCCCCATGCAAAGGCCATCAATAGGCCGTGATAATCCCAAACAAAGGTGAAGGTGATCGCGGCGATTAGCCAATGGGTGAAGATGTGTGTCGGTCCTCGGTGTTTAACCGGTTTACCCAAAGCTTTAGAAACATATTCCATCCAATCAGGGGCGGTCGCTCCTGCCACACAGGCTGCGACGTGTGGAGGCGATACCACAGCACACAATGCCCCTGCGATTAAGGTGTGGTTGAGCCACTTCATTGGTTGTTACCTTGTTTATTGCTTTTGGCTGGCGGTAGGTAGGCGACTTTTTTAAGGTACTGGTTTACTTGTTCACTGGTGCCGTTGTCACACATCGAGATCAGCGCAAGGCGGTTTTCTATTACTTGGGCTTCGTGCTTTAAAATGTCGCGTTGTGCAGCGGCCACTTTCTCTAAAAATCCCACTTGCTCGGTGATGTTGGCCAAACCTTGTTTTACCCGTGCTTGAGATCGGGCTTCCATTGCCAGGTATAGCCCCATTTCACGGTAGGCGTAGTTACGGTTCGCTAAGGCTTGAACAAAATCAGCCACTTGTTTGGCAGTAGCGACACGGCGTTTATGCTCCCATTCTCTTTCACGGGATTGCTCGGTAGTGGAATAGAGCGGCATTTCCCCAACAATGCCAATGTAGTGATCGGTAATGTCAGGCCAATCGCTGGGATCATATTGATCGACGCTGCTGCGCATACCAGCGACAAGGTTAACGTCTATTTTGAATTTGGTTTTTTCGGGGTAACAGCGGGTAATAACTAAGAGAAGCGTTTATACCTTTGTTGTTTAAATAGTCATCGCTATATATTAATTATTTGATTTTTCAAATTATAAATCACTCACAGTCAAAAAAAGCAATAGATAAACAATCTAATAGTATCAAACAACATATGAAATGTGTTGTAACAGTTTATTGCTTTGCTTTTTTTATTATTTTACTTATATATACCCACAGTAATTATATGGGATAAAGCATGATTCTTAGTCAGAACAACATAGCGACTAAGACTTGATCACTGTATATACACACCCTGAATGCTACTGCTTGGGTTGTACGTAAAATTGTGGATGGTAAGGCACAAATGTCAAAACAAATCCCACTAGAGAGTACTCACCTAAAGAATACGTAATGTTTAAGCGCATCATACAAAGGACTTACACTATGAAAATGAATAAATTAGCTCTTGTGGTTCTGGCAGCTTTACCACTCATTGGTTGTGGTGGTGGTGGTTCTGATGATAACCCAGTAACGCCTCCGCCTGTTGTTGATCCAGAAGTAACGCCACCAGTTGTCGATCCTGAGGTTACACCGCCTGTTGTTGATCCAGAAGTAACACCTCCGCCTGTCGTTGATCCTGAACAACCAGAGCCAGAAACATTTAAGATTAACTTTAGTCAAGCACAAGCGCTGATCAATAGTAAATCTCGTGGAACGACATTACCAATGTGTGAAGCCAATAGTGCCTACTTGAACGTAGAACTTGATGGTGAAGAAAATATTACGGCTTGTTCTCCAATCCTGATTGGTGATGAAATTATTAACCCACAAGTTAAAGCGATACGCTATATCAATGGTTATTATACGATGTTGGTTGTATCTGATAGTAAAGACGATACAGGTAATCCAGATGCTAAGGCTTACAATATCTTCTCACTATTAGTTACAGAAGATGGTAAGCATGTCATTAAGCTAAGCCAAGATTACATGGTATTTAATGATGATTACACATTAGACGAATATCTTGTTCATAGTAAAAGTAATTTTCATAGCACAAGTGATAAATTCCTAGCTCCTAACGGCCGTTACAATATGACCGATAAACTGGTTTATGCACACGAAGTTAAGAGAAACTCTGCTGAATATCAATCACAAGCTGATATTGTTATTTATCGCTTTAATAATGACCTAACTTTCACTAAGCAAGTCATTAGCGATAAAAACGTGACAGGCCTTCGCTCTCTAATGCTAAGCGATAAATTAATCTTTGCTCAGGTTGATGAAAAGGTGCTTAATAATGTATGGCGTGGTTTCACCTTAGATGGTGATCGCACTAAAGCTGATTTTTTCAAGAAAAGCATGGTTGGTTTCTCTAATGAAGGTGATATTGTAACGTCTTACTTCTTAAAAGACCCGACAGATCCAACTCATATGATGTCTGATTTAATATTTGCTCTGACTAATGAGTTTGGCGCGGAGACATCGATAATTGACACCATTGAATATGGATATGATTATGGTTATGAGCCTCATGTTTGGAGTGGCGAGTATAACGGCAATGTTATTGTTGAAGGTTACTTGGTTGATTATAAAAATCCTACAGTAGCTAAAGAAAAAATCTGTGGCTCTGAGTTCTCGTATGGTACTCCCCCATCAACAATCATTGAAAACTTGAAAGATGGTGTTGTTTGTCATAACCCAAATTATAGTGATCCATTTACCTTAGGTTACACTTACACTGATATTACAGACATTACAAATATCGCACCAACTAAGGTTGAGTATGCAAATGGTGAGAAGATGGCAATCTTAGGTACAATTCATAAACACCTGAAGACTCAAGATATTCACACTCAAGAATATCGTGTTAATGCTGCAACAGGCGATGCAATTCAGTTAACTGAGTATCAAGACATCATCAAGCGTTATTAATATAAGATGTGGTGAGAGTTAGGCACTTTGCTTCCTATTTAATAAGCGTTAACTCTCCTTACATAAACCTAATGTTGGTAAATAGAATATCAAAGCCGCTTTTTTATAGCGGCTTTTTTCATATCATACTCCAGTTAAGCCTTGGACGTAGCTACTCAGAGAGATAGCTGAAGTTAGGGAGTAGTAGAGCTACGATAGTGAGAGTGGTGACAGTTAGTTACTGAATAAATAAAGGAGGTGGAATAATCTTATTGATAGGTTGTTTTTTTAAACGTAAATACAAATTATAAGCATAATAGTGAATTATAGGTCTAATTTTATTTTTACGTTAAATAGAAATAATTTAGAATTATGAGATAAAAAAGCCGCTATTAAAATAAGCGGCCTTAATAAATAACTATTTGTTCGTCGTTACGCTGATTATACGTCCTGTGCGTCCGTCTGTGGCAACAGTACGTACCAACGCGTCATCACCAACCAATGGACGTTTATCACTATTATAGTTTTTCCAATTTTTACCATCTATTGAATATTGAATTCGAACACCGCCAAAAGTCGTATTAGCCTTTAAGTATCCTTCATCAATCACGGCACCAACTATCGGTAATCGATAATGTATATTAGCTTTATCTAATTTAGGTAACTCTTTATAACCAATTAAATTAGAAAACTTCTCCCAATCAGCATCACGTAATTCAGCATTTTTATTTAGATGCGTTGTGCCTTTATTACCATCAACATTGGTTTTAAACTCCATTCCTTGTTTATGTTTAGGCTCCCAATCAGCTTTATGCCATCCTCGTTCTGCAATCGCAAATATTCGTGGGAAAATCATATATTCAGCTTGTGCATCGGTTCTTGTCACCTCAGACCAAAATGCGCCTTGAACACCAATAAAATCGCGTTTTTTCTCTCCAGTAACGGCTGAAATAGGTGCACCCATACGATCAGACATCCACTCTACGTTAGCAGGAATATTGTCAGGCATAAAAGAGAATGCTTTTTTGGTATTGGTGTAGCGTGTTGCCCAATAATAACCACGTTCTTTAGGATCATTCTCATAGGGCATATCAAAGTAATAAGCATCTGGTGGAACGACAATTACATCGTAACCTTTATTAGCAAAGTTATTGTAGTTATCGACACCGCCCCAGAACATGGTTCCCCATACCCAAGCTTTCGCCGGATCACCTGCAAGTTTACTTGGCTCAATCACAGCGTGAGATAAACCATCGTTCCATGCTCCAAGAGTCAGCCCTTTCGTATCAAGAATATGGCTAATACGATTAATGAAATAACCGCCTAAATCCTTAGCATTTTTAATTCCACTTTTAGGATCAACAAACATCTTTCTACATGCAGGAGAATCCCCCCATGCACCTGCGGTTTCATCCGCACCAATGTGATAATCCGTTAGCGGTTGACCAGCTTCTTTATGTAACTTATTAATTTCATCGATCACTTTATCCATAAAAATAAAGCTAGACTCAAGACAAGGATTAATGGTGTTATCTTGATAGTGTTGAATTGAATAATACTTTGTTGTGTCATACGGATCAGACAGCAAATACATTTCAGCTGCTGTTTGATCACCTTTCGCCATAAATTTACGGTAACGAGCTTCCATTGCTTTAACCGCAGCTAAACTGTGACCAGGCATATCCATTGAAGGAATAACTTGAATATTACGTGCACTCGCATATTGGAGTATATCTTTATAATCTTCACGTGTGTAATAACCAGAACCCGTATTTGGTAGTTCTGCACCTGAACCTAATTGTGGCAGCATACATTTATTTTCATCTAGGTCATGACAACGATGCGCACCGACCTCCGTTAGTTCTGGTAATCCATTGATTTCTAAACGCCAACCTTCATCATCAGCCAAATGGAAATGGAGTTTATTGAGTTTGTAAGCAGCCATTTGATCCATCAACTTAAATACAAAAACTTTTGAATGAAAGTTACGAGAAACATCTAAATGCATGCCGCGGTAGTCATAACGAGGTTGATCTTGAATCAAAACTGTATCGAGAGTCTTTTTACCTAGTGTTATCATGCCTGCGACAGACTGCACGCCGTAAAAGGCACCAGCGTTATCCGTGCCAATAACGGCTATTTTATCTTCATCAATAGTAAGCGTGTATGAGCCTGACGATTTTGATTGATCAGGTTTTACCTTTACATCAATTGTTACACCCTGTCCTGTTTTAATACCCAGAGTTCTAAAACGATCATTCAACGCCTGAAGTTGATTTAACGGCAGAGCATCGCTAACAATATTGAACCCTTGCGTAATGTCTAATTTGCCTCCTAATAAGGTTGTTTTCATTGGTGTCGGTAAAATATTTGTCGATACTGCCTCAATACCCAGATCTCTAGTTTTTACGTTGTCTGCATAACGTGATGAAGCTGTTGCTGTAGGAAGTGAATCCCCCGCATTACGTTTAAGCTGGTTTTCTGTATTTTTAATTCCGCGACTAAAACCAGACAGTTCATCTAATCCGACTTTATCAAGCAAAGGCTGGGTATTTAATATATTTCGTGCTTGAAGATTAGCACCAGCAACATAATAATTAGGGAAAAAGTCACTATCCGAAACAATCCAGTTCATAAAATCAATGTTGAACTTTTTCGTTTGACCACTTTTTAGACCTTTAAAACTATCTGTTGTGGTTAACTTGTGTAAATCACCATTAATGTGCTCAATTTTAAACTCATCACTTTTAGAACCTAAAGAACGATGATAGCTAGAGAAATAAATTTCGATATCTTTATTAAGCTCACGTTTACCGGTATTTTCTAACTCAATTTCTACGCGGTAACAATGTCCCCACGGAGAACCGGGTGGACAATCTTGAGGCTTATTTTCAACTAGACCTGTCGTTAACTTTATATTCTTTGCTGCATAGTCGATATCACTTTGAGTAAGAGCATGGACATTGATACTAGTCAATATTATTGAACTGGCTAAAAGTGTTAATTTCAAACGCATTATTGTAAGTCTCATTTTATAAAATACTAACAAAGTTTAATTGTTTTTTATCTTATAAAATCAAAGTAAAATCATGCTATTAACTTAATAATCAATGAATTAAAGACTAATGTCACAATATTAATATTTTTATGCAATATCGTATCGTGACCGGTAGTTTTGATTTTACCTAGGGTTATCTCAAATATCTGATGGATGTTCACGAGTTACAAACTTGAAGGAAGTTGTAGTAAATGTCCCTTTATGTGATGCATGAATCCTCACCATAAGCAGAGATGTTTACGGTGAGGAGTTATCTGTTTGATTACAAGGCGCTAGCTTTTCAATTTTAATATTTCGGGTGTTTTGGATGATTCCAGCTCAGCAGAAATAGCACTTTCATGTCGATGACTTTTGCCTAAGTTCACAAAAATGCACAGGATAATACCTGCGGCTAATCCCCAGGCAGCGCCTTTGGTTGCGATAACTGCCGCCATCACTCCTGCAATACCCAAATCATTGACGGTTTTTGATTTTGTGACCCCAACACGAAATGAAACAAACCCTTGAATTAAGAGCGTTGCAGCCAGTGCAATACCTAAAACCGGTTTTACTAAGGTCACGATAGGTAACAAAAAGTAGCCAAGGGTAGTGCCATAGCGATAGGAAATCGCCCCATCGTGGATCGATTTCATGGTTTGTGCACCGAGCTTAAAACGCTCACACACTACCACTTGCATCGCAGCGGCCAGTGGTCCACATAAGGTGATCGTAGGACCGAAAATCCCCATTAAGACATTGCGCGTTCCAAAGATGATGTTTGATCGGTTGGCATTAAAATCGATGTGTTCATCAGGGCGTTTTTTGCTGGCATCATCGAGTAGGCATTTTGCTTGGATCACATCGCCAAAAACAATGATGTAGGTCGAAACCACAGAAGGCAGGCTTAGAATGAACATTTCAAGCGGCGGCATACCAAGACCAAATATTGTCCAGTTATGAAATAACTCCCCAAAAGCTAATGTCGTAAATCCCCATTCAATATTAGGCATTGGCACTTCACCCACTAAAGGGGCAATGACAATGGCAAGCGCGATGATCGGTAATGAGCCTAAATTGGCAAGGATTTTGGTAAAGGCATTGAGGTTACGCTGACTTTTAAAATGGCTTGAAAACAGCAAATAAAACCCGACTCCCGTACACACCACAATCGAAATTGGAGCTTGTTCAAAGCGTCCGCCATCAATCAGTACTGAGTTTACCGCTGCAATACCAGCACCTATTATGATCCCTGATTTCATCGCATCGGGAACGATAGTTGCCACTCGCTGACCAAGCCCTGTTATGCCTAGCAAAATAGCTAACGCACCGAGTGACATTTGAAAAGCAATTAAGGCATGGACACGCTCAACGCCAATATCAAATTGGCTGAGATATAAAATGACGAGGGGAATGGCTGGGGTGACCCAACCGGGAATAATGGGATCGCCCAGCACTATGTGCATAAAATACAAGAGACCGTTAATCACAACGATGGTCATAGCAACTTCAAACGGCATACCTAAGTATTCTTGTAAAATGGGGATCATGCCAAGGCATACTGCGCACAGTAGTAATCCTTGCATAAAATCCACTTTCTCGAAGCCAACATGAATACCCGGAATCCGTATTTTGAAGATCCCTGCCCGAATATAAGGCTGCTCTTTGCCAAATTCTCTTTTCATACTTCAACGCCCAAAATCATATAATTCAACCGATAAGGACTTAGGCCTGCGAGGCAAAAGCGAAACAAAATCGCTATCGATTGAATTACATAAAAGCACTCTAAAACGCTCAACGATTCAGAGTGCTTATACGATGGATTAGATGGCTTGCTTATAAAGCTCGATCATATCTTCAAGGGTGGTTTCTCGAGGGTTACACAATACGTTACCGCTCTTCATGGCATCGATGGCCATCTCTTGAATAAATTCAGCTTTTACGCCAACTTCTGAAAGTGTTCTTGGGATATTCAGATCGTCATTTAATTTCTGAATCTCTTCGATCAGCATCTCAGGGGTGAAGTTTTCTACTTTTTCATTACCTTCACGAATGAAGTTATAAATCACTTCGTAGCGACCTTTATCTGCAACGGCATTAAATTTCATCACTGTAGGCAACAAGATGGAGTTTGCAACGCCGTGTGGTACGTGGAAAAACGCACTGACAGGGTGGCTCATGGCATGTACGTTACCTAATCGTGCCCACGCAAAAGCGATGCCCGCAAAATTACTGCCTACCATCATGGCGCAAGCTGCTTCTTCATCTTCGCGGTTTGCCACGAATTTACGAAGGTTTGCGCCAATCAATTGCATCGCTTTTTCTGCCATGGAGTCGGTAAATGGCGAGGCATTTTTCGAAACATACGCTTCAATCGCATGGATAAGTGCATCGACACCACAAGCGGCAGCAATAGAGGCGGGAGCGGTCATGATGAGCTCAGGATCTAATATCGCGTATTTTGGTAAAGTTTCGTAACTGACCACCGAAAATTTGTAGTTAATGGCTTCGTCGGTAATTACCGAAGAGGCGGTCGCTTCACTGCCTGTCCCTGCAGTGGTTGGAATGGCGATCATTGGCACGATAGGACCTGGGACTTTGTTTAGACCTTCATAGTCTTTAATATCGCCACCAAATTTTGCCAAAATGCCTACGGTTTTCGCTACATCTAAAGGACTGCCGCCACCAAGAGCGACAATGCTTGATGCACCACATTGGTTATACAGTGCTGTTGCTTCGTTCACGACGGTGATGGTTGGGTTAGGGATCACATCGAGATATGTCGTGCACTGAATGCCGCCGGCTTCGATGATCTCCTGAACTTTTTTCACAACCCCAAGGCTTTCAAGACCGCGATCGGAAATTAAGAAAACATGATCAGAGTGGTTGTCTTGTAAAATTGCAGGCAGTTTATTTAAGCTACCAAGACCAAATTCGATGTTTTGTGGAACTTTGAAACTGAAGTCTTTCACGACATATATCCTTTCATAAACAAGCTATTGTTCGAACTTGTTTGATAAGCGTGCCGATCTTATTCATTTACGATCGGCACTGAATGTTTGTTTTTAGATTAAAGATTTACAAGGTTAAGTTTGCGTTTTTTCATCACATTCATCGCATAACCACCTAGGATCACCACAGAAGACAGTGCGGTTGCAAGTTGCATATTGGCTGTCCATGGAATGTTGCTTAGCAGCATGTTGGCACCGATGATGAGCAGTACGACATACACAATGCGTAGGAACTGTTCGCGGTTGATTTTCTCTAAGAAACGCATACCAAAATAGAAGCCGATCCCCGCCATTGGCAGACCGATCAGAAGCGCACTGTTTAACTCGCTGGTAAACGCGCCATTTTGGTATTGGTTGAACATGTTCCAACTGTTAAGTACCACCCACAGCATGGTCATGGTATTACGGAATTTCTTTTTATCTTGTACGGCTTCTAGGGTGTAAACAGTGATAAGTGGTCCACCGATGTTAAAAGCACCGTGCACAATACCGCCTAAGATCAGACAGCCGTAACGGAACACTTTTTTCAACAGAGTATCGACCGCTTCACCTTCATCAATGTCTTTGATGATCAGCGGTTTAACCACATGTTTATGAAGGTTCATCACCGCAATAACCGTTACCATCGCACCGATTAGGATTTTCGCGGTTTGTGGCGAGATCTGGTAAAACAGATATTGACCAATGAAAATACCCGGTGCACAAAGGGCGACAATTTTCGCGAGATCTTTCCAAGAAATGTCTTCACGGCCTTTAATGGCAAGCCAGCACAGAAATGGAATGGTGATGGCGGTTCCATAAGGGACGCCCATGGTGGTGCCTAATAATCCGTTAGTCACGGCAGCGGCAATCACAGTACAGCCAAAGCCTGTTGTACCTTGCACGAAAAAGCCGACCACTTGCATTAAACCCACAAGCACGTAGTCAAATTTAAAAATAAAGTCCACGATGTTTACTCCAAGAAAGTAGGTAGTCACCAGACTACCTACTGAGGTTTAATGGCAATTAGAAACGAAGCTCTGTGCGAGAGATAAGATCGTCTTGCAGCGGTTTGCCAAGCTCAACAAAGTACGCGCTGTAGCCTGCTACTCGAACTAACATGTCTTTATAAAGCTCTGGATTTTGTTGTGCTGCGCGCATCTTGTCGGCACTAATGACGTTAAATTGCACGTGCATGCCTTTTTTCGCCAAGTACTCATCAACAAAACTGATCAAAATGTCACGACCTTCAATACCGCCAACAGCATCTTCAGGGAAACGAAGGTTTAATAAGGTTCCGTTCGTTGCCAAGCTGTGATCGACTTTTGTCACTGAGTTCACGATAGCCGTTGGACCTGAAATATCATGCGAGCCGCCAGAAGTATGAACCGGCCCCATGTTGTCAGAAATCGGCTCTTGCGCTTTACGACCATCAAGAGAGGCGTTCATAAACAGTCCCATACCTACGTTGGCATTGACGGTGTAGACGCCCGGGCTAAAGTGGCCACCACGTAGAGTTGGACGACCTGCGATGTTTTTGCAGTAACATTCGAACATGTACTTGAACAATTCATCAGCTTCATCGATATCGTTGCCGTAGTGCGGGATCTTAGAGCTATTGACTAAAGCAAACAGTCTCTCGTGACCTTCCCAGTTATCGCGAAGGGCATCAAGCAGTTGTTTACCGGTGTAAGATTTGTCTTCAAACATCAGTTTTTTGATGGTCGCAAGTGAATCGGCACAGGTGGCAATGCCTGCCGCTTGTGGACCAATACCGTTGTATTTCACGCCACCGGCGGTCATATCGCGACCCGATTCAATACAACCGTCAAAGAACGCTGAAATGAATGGTGTTGGTTTGAGCGCAGCGTGTACTTTGTCGGTGATGTTTAAACAACTGCATAGCTGATCACACCAAAATTCAAATTGCTGATTAACGCTCTCTAATACCTCGTCAAACGACTGATACGTTTCAAGGCTGCCCGTATCTGGGCCTAACTGCAGATCGGTATTTGGACCTGACACTAAACGGCCGTGATTTAATACCATTTCCATCATTTTGGCGGTATTGACATAGCCCGCATCTTGCCAGCCGTGCTCTTTACCCGGAATGGTCGGCTCCACACAGCCAACAACAGCGTAATCACGCGCTTCTTCAAGTGTCACGCCTTTTGCCAGCATGGCTTTAATAGCTGGAATGTCGTTGAACAGTTTCGGGTGACCATAGCCTGCACGAATACATTCAATAGCTTTGACTTTTAGTTCATACGGTGTCTTTTCGTGCATACGTAGACAGACCCAAGGGTTCATCATACGAGTGTGAACCGAGGCTTCTAGCATCAACATGGTCAGATCGTTGGTTGCATCATTACCGTGAATATCGACACCACCGATGGTTAAGCTCTCCCCACCAAAACCACGACCATTACGTACACGTACTGTGCCTTTGTCTTTCAGTTTGGTTGGGTTGTTCATCTTCACATACAACACTTCGATAAGCTCAAGAATGAAGTCTTTTGATGTGCCGTTGTTTTGAATGTCAGCTTGGTAAATTGGGTGTAACCATTGATCCATACGACCGTAAGAGATCGAGTGACCATTACCTTCAATTTGCGTCATGGTCACGGCAAAGTTAAACAGCTGAATGGCTTGCCAGAATGTTTGAGGTACGCCGCCAGCGATCTGATAGCAGTTCTCAGCCATAGTCGCGAGCTCTTGTTTTCTTTGCTCATCAGCTTCGTTTGCTGCCATTTCGCTAGCAAGATCAGCATAACGGGTAATGTATTTTTTCGCTGCGTTTTGGGTGATCAGTGTCGCTTTGTAGTAATCGCGCTTGCTGGCGTATTCCGCGTCTTTTTTCGATAATTTTGCTAGTGCAGTTTCCGCTTGCTCAATTACACCATCAAAGCCTTGGGTCATTAGTTTGGCAAAATCCATGGCAAAGTGACCGATGCCAGCAAAGTGGTAGTTATTGGTTTGGAAAATTTTCTCACCCATGTGAGAGCCGTTTTTCTGATCTTGATCGAGGGTTGCGGTGATCATTTCGTTAACGGTTTTGCCTTTCCAGTAGGCACAAAGCTCTAGAATTTCAGCGCGCTCTTCATCGTTGCGAATGTAGAATTGATCGTTGCTACGCTCTTCAAACGGCGAGTTAGTAATTTCATCGATGATCCAGTCAACTGAAAACTCTGGATAAATCGGTGATGCTTTAGCTGGTGCTGCAATTTCACCTAAGATCAGATCTTCATCGTAAATGTATAACGATGTGTTTAATAAGATATTTTCAAAAGCGTAAGCGCACTGAAGAATTCGCGGGGCAACTTCATTGTTTTTAAAGGCTTCAGTGACAAGACGCAGACGTTCAACATCGATCTCATACGGACGATCTAGAAACGTTTGACGTAAGCGATTTACACGAGGGTAGGGAGACCAATCTGCGTGACCGACTTCATAGCCCAATCCATAGACTTTATCGAAGGTATCGACACCAATCGCGTCCGTGCGATGTTCTTTTGCTAAATTTGCTTCCATGTAGCAATTCCTTATTTTTTAAAATGAAATAGGATAAACATGAGTAAGGACAAACGATTAATACCCATGTTTTTTCTATGTCATCTTGTCTTGTTATTTCTCTTTGGTGCCAACGACACAATGAATACCACGCTCGTTAAAGTAGCGTGCAATGTCATTGACTCGGTCCTGAAACGTTTCACGATCAAAAACCAGTTCACTCATTTTGTAAGGCAGGCCTAATGATTGGTATTTTTCTTCACCAAGGCGCATGAAGCTGAGTAATTGCAGCGTTCTGACTTTATTACCCAGTTCATTGATAATGAAATCGGCGGTCGCTTCGATATTGGTATCGTCGTCATTGATGGTCGGAATGACAGGGATCCTCAAAATGAATGCTTTGTCTGTTTGCGCCAGTTTTTTCAGGTTGTTTAAAATGCGCGTGTTATCGACACCGGTGTGTTTTTTATGGATCTCGGTGTCCATGTGTTTGATGTCAGAAATCACCAAATCTGTGTATGGAAGGATTTGCACAATCTTGTCCCATTTGCCGTAAAAGCTTGATTCTAAACAGGTGTGAATATGCTCTTTCTGGCATTGTTGAAATAAGTCGGTGACAAACTCACTTTGCAACAGAGGCTCTCCACCTGAAACGGTGACACCACCACCTGAGCGCTCATAAAAGCCAATATCTTTGCGAATGATGGTCATGCACTCATCAATAGATAGCGTTTTTCCCCACGCTTTAATGGCGTCAGATGGGCATTCTTGTTGGCAGGCAAGACAGTTGGTGCAGGCGTTATAGTCAATGCCTGTCAGTTTTCCTTCTTGAAAAAGCAACATGTCACTGTTTGGGCAAACATCTTTACACGCGCCACATTTTTCCTCAGTGATGCATTGACTTTCATAGACGCCCGGTTGGATGTAATGCTTTAAACTTTCAGGGTTGCCGCACCAATCACAGCGTAGCGGACAACCTTTTAAAAACAATTCAGTACGAATGCCCGGACCATCATCGATGGTGAATAATTGAATATTAAATACCTTTCCGTGGTGCTCTGTTTGGACTTCTTGTTGGCACATCATGACTATAATCCGCTTCCTTGCATACGTATGCAATGGAATGTAGTCGAATGTTATATAGCATTTATTGACTTACATCAGAATCTTATAAATTCTTGGTGTTAGCTGTCCTTTATCGTGATAACTATCACTATTTATTTGTGACTTTAAAGTTAAAAATGCTATTAAAAAGAAGGAGAGTCGAGTGATGCATTACCTAGAGAAGGGAAGTAGAAGATTATAAGTAACGGGTAGTGAATTAACTTTTCTTTAATTTACCCATTACCATAACGTTAGAATACGATTAACAAGTGATTAGGATTGGCGTTCAATTAGTTTACCTTTATATAAAATATATTGTCCTGTTTTGTTACTCTTGCCATGGATACGGTTAAAAAGATCGTCAACTGCAGAGCTACATATAGTGTTTGTTGGCGGTTGGATTGTTGAAAGCTGATACGATGGCCAAGAAGCCATAGGGATATCATCAACACCAAGAATTTTAGGACCTACGTAATTTTTCATTTTGAAGCTTTCAAGGACACCAATAGCAACAATGTCATTAACGCAGAAAATCGCATCAATATGTGTAAGTGTATTGATAAATGATAGTGCGGCCTTCATACCCGATTCTAAATCAAATGAGGCAGGTATTTGAACTGGCTCGGTTAAGCCTAGCGCTAGTGTTCGCTCTCGAAAACTTGCCCATCTTTGTTCGCATGTGATTGATCCAGATTCATTTCCCACAAAGGCAAAGGAAGAACAGCCTTTTTCAAAAAAATAATCTGCAGCTTGAGTACCTGCTTCATGGTTATCTAAACCAATACAATTAGCTTTAAAGTCACCAATATATCGATTGATAAAAGTGAGGCAAACCCCATGTTGCTCACATTGTTCTATAACATTACTTATTAATCGACTAGTTGCGATGATAAGCCCATCAACTTGATACTCAAAGGCTCTTTGGATAGCAGAGTTTAGATCACCATTGGATATTGGGCATAAAATCGCTTGTCCACCTTTAGCTTGAATTTCGGAGGCTAAAATACGTGCTTGTAAGTCGTACATGGGGTTTAAGCTACTATCAAGTGCGATAGCAATTAATCCTGAACGGTTTGAAATCAAACTACGAGCCAGTGCATTTGGTTTATAGCCAAGTTTAGCGGCTCCTTCTAGAATATAAGCACGCTTTTCTTCACTGATGCTCGCTTTAGGGCTAAAAGCCCGAGAAACCATCGATTGGGAAACCCCTAAGTGCTTAGCTATGTCATTTGAGGTTAAGTTTGATTTCTTCATCCGTTTTGTATCATCTACTTTATATCGCGTAATTTTATTCTGTATTTTTTACTGCATCAATATTAATAACTTAAGGCTAAGATTGAGAGTCTCATAGTTAACTCTGAGATTGGGTTGGATAATAGTTCGGGCTATTTAAATATTAGTGATTGATATCTTCTTCAAAACGATGTTGATAAACATTTTAGTCAGCGTCCTTCAATCGCAGATATAGCGGAACAACTTGGTTTTAATGAAGCAACGAATATGACTAAATTTTTCAAGCGTCATACTAATGTGAGCCCGAAAGACTTTCGTCAGAAATTTGGTATGCAAAAAATGTAAAAATATAGGTTGAGACCAAATAGGGGCCATATGTTGCCTTGAACATCTAGGGAAAGTGCTCATCTTTATTGAATTTTGATTCAAAAAAACAAATCTTATTCTGAGGGAAATGTTAATTAAGGGGCTCAACATCAACACTGTATTTCCACATATCCGCATCTTCATCCCCAATTTCGACACTCGCAACTTGACCTGAACTGTTTAGAACAAAAAAAGGCAGGTTCATGTAAGAATCACCGTCTTTATAATGACAATGCATTTGCGCTTCTAATCGAATAGCGGCTGCGTCTTCCTGAGTAATCGTTACAGAATATGTACAATCATCAGCTTGAGATGTTACTTTTTGATCGAAAAAAGGCACCTTAAGTGACGGGAAAATTAACTCTTGCTCAGAGTCTTTAACCGACACAGAAACCTGATAGCCACCTGACGTAAGTGCAAAACAGGGAAAGCTACACATTAATAAACCTAATAATTTAATTTTCATATCTCTTAATTTTCCTGTTTTTTGAAGAGCGATTAGATTTGCTTAATTGACAAATCATATTGCCTGTATGTTGATGAGGTTTCGATATTAAATCAATAAGTCAGTTGTATGTTTTGAACTGCTATTTTAGTTATATCCCCTAACGAACCACTTAATCTCTTATTAAAATCTCTGCAAACTTAACAACTTACTGATTTTCATATCGTTAATATCAATGACTTGCAGTATGATGACATCACATTACTGTCTGAGTTGTCATCATGTCTAAAACCATTGATTTTTATCACCAAAATGCGCTAAGTCTCAGTGCACAATATCAGTCATTGAGCTTTGAGCAAGTACATCAAAATTGGCAAGCGCATTGGCCTGTAAGTTCATCGAAAAATGCGTTGAAAGTGCTGGATGTTGGTGCAGGATCTGGACGTGATGTGCGATGGTTTGCGGCGCATCATTGTGATGTTTATGCTATAGAGCCTGCGCAAGCATTGCGTGAGCAAGGCGAAAAGTACACGCAAGAGTATGCCGACAAAATCACTTGGCTTGATGATCAATTGCCTGAGCTAAACAGCATTGTTGAGCTTGGTATTCGCTTTGATTGTATTTTGTTATCTGCGGTCTGGATGCACCTTTCATCTTCTGTGCGCGAGCGTGCGTTTCGTAAATTATCTAATCTTCTCGCTCCAAGTGGAAAGTTAGTGATCTCGCTGCGTTATGGCGACTTTTCTGATGCTCGAAAAGCTTATGATGTCAGTGTGGAAGAGTTAGAACAGTTAGCTCAAAAACATGCCTTGCAAGTTAATTTGGTTTCAACATTAGATGGTGATGAATTAGGTCGCAATAGCGTGCAATGGCAAACGGTGGTGATGCAGTTGCCTGATGATGGTACGGGTGATCTGATCAAGGTTAGACAGATCATTGTGAATGATGCCAAATCAGCGACTTATAAGTTAGCGTTGCTGCGTACACTGTTACATATCGCAGATGTACATCCTGGTGCGGTACTCAGCCGTGAAGATAATAAGGTACGTTTACCTTTAGGTTTAGTGGCACTGTATTGGATACGACAGTTTAAGCGTTTGATAGATATTGATATCGATGGTTTTGGTATTCAGCAAACTAACGACAGTAAAAAAGGCTTAGGCTTTGTGAAAGCGCAAGGTTGGAAAAAGCTGACACACCTGAGTGCTGATGATTTATCAATAGGGGCTATGTTTATTGGTGATGACGCTAAAGCCCTTCAAACCGCCATTAGAGATACGTTAAAAACAATTCAAGATGGTCCTGTTACCTATATTTATCAAGGTGATAAGAACAATACTTTGTTTCAAGTGGAACGTGAGAAAGCGCGTACAACGGATACTTTTGTACTTGAGCTTGAGGCGTTAGCTGAGTTTGGTCATTTCGTATTAGATGAAAGTTTATGGGAATGTTTGCGCTTATACAGTAGTTGGATTGAGCCATTAGTGGTGAACCAATGGATAGCAGAAATGCGTCGCTATAAATTGAATGAAGAGAGAAGTATTGCGCTACAAACTTACTACGACTGCCTGAAATGGATTGATGAAAGTCATGATACCCGTGGCGTACGCCAGAAGATCACCGCTTTACAGCAAAAGGGGGTTGAGCTTGAAAGTGTGTGGAGTGGTAAACGCTTACAGCCTGATTATCAAGTCGATCACTGCTTACCTTTTGCGTATTGGCCTAATAATGATAAATGGAATTTATTGCCTGCCAGTAAAAATGAAAATAACCAAAAACGAGCACGAGTCCCGACCCGACGTCGTTTAATTGATTCGAGGGAGCGTATCGTCAATTGGTGGCAAGTCGCATGGCAAACCGAGCAAGAGCAGAAACGCTTTTTTGATGAAGCGGTATTATCTTTGCCTCATTTGCCATTAGCGTGTCGCAATTTTGATGACGTGTTTGAAGCGATGGGTTTACAAGTGAATGGCGTTAAAAGTCGTTTGCTGGTGGGTGAGTGGTAAATAAAGAAAGCCCGCTATGGTTGCGGGCTTTTGCATAGGTTATTCGTTATGAAAGTGGCAACTGACGTATCATACGTTGTACATCGTTACCGTACTTCACTCGCTGACGGGTTGCTTCTAAAGAGAACATCTGCGTTTTTCTCGCGGCAGGGTTGGCACTTCTTCCTTCCGTTGCCATGCTCTCAGCTGAAGGTTGACTACTGTCTAATCTTCCCGGGATTGTTTTAACGGTCGACCAACCAAGGCTGCCGATGGCGCGAGCCGTCATAATACCTTGGTAAATGGTGTAACCTCGAGCACCGACTTTAACTTCTCCAAGCAAGATCTTAGTAAAACCACCGTGAATAGGAGGAGGCGTGTAGGTCATGGTTTTACCACCTTGCACCATTTTGGTTGCGATTACCTGACCTTCTGAACTACCAATTCTCATTGCAGGATTGGCTTTACTTGCCCATTCAAGTTTATATTCCCCTGATGGTCGGATTTTATTCCACAATCGAGAGCCAAGTCCGGGTTGGGTGACATCATCAAATGCGCCACCTGCACGGATCCAACGTAAATTTTGCACAGATTTATACGCTGAATATCCGCCACTGACCACACCGATGATATCGAATGGAATGGTAGCAATATCTAGATTACGCGAAACCTTACCATCATCAATCACACCTGATGCGATTTGAAGTGCGCCGCTAGTCATACCCGCAATACTGCCGATGATGCCAGCTGCAAGCACTAAACTTGAACCGCCTGTTGGAGCGGCAAGGGCAATTCCGATAATGCCAGCGAGGATCCCAAAGACGCCAAATACGATTTTACTGATATTTAAGTGGCCACTTGGATCGGTAAAGTTGATTGGATCGTTATGGCAATACACGTATGCGTTGTGAACACCTTCGTTAAAAGGTGCCAAGCTATCAGGGGCATTGAAGCGCATTAATTTGGGTTGGTAAACACGGTAACCTTTACCTAAATGATAACCTTGTAAAATGGGATCTAACCACTCACCGTTAAAACCTAAACTTGATGGTGGCGCCGTTATTGATTGGGCGATCGCTAAGCGTACCGAGGTTGGCAATAATGAAATACCACTTGCAACAGCGGTTGTCTTGCCTATTTTAATTAAAAACTCACGTCGATTTAGCGGTGTAATAAATACAGAATCTTTATTGTTCATTGGTATTTTCCATCTGTTCGCGTTGACCGAAAGGAGAGTAGCGATACACAGAGCCAGTTTGATCTGCGGTATTAGAAGCGATGACTGAACCATGCTGATCGGTTGCTAATAGCGATACAACAGCGCCTTGTTCAGACCATTTCGGCATACCATCGTCATAGATGTAGTGAGTCACAGTGCCATTTTCTTCAATTGCAGCGAGATCGCTCCACAGGTATGTAAACGCTCTACTTTCTGAATCAGATTGTTGGCGAATAAGACGATCATTACTGTCGTAGGCGTATACCCATTCTGTACCGTCAGCGATCACACTGGTTAATCTGTCGAAATAGTCGTAATTGAGAACTCGGCCTTCACCATCTTGGATCATGTTTCCATTTTGATCGTACGCGAGTACTGTTTGCGGCGGCAGCTCAGGGTGAGTATGGGTAATACGTGTTAGTTGGCAAGGATCATCCGATTCGTAGTAATAGGTGGCGTTATCTTGAGATTCTGTTGTCACACAACGTTGCGTGAGCATATTGCCAAGATCGTCATAGCTCCATTCAAGTGAAAGGGTTGGCTGTCCCCAATCACTCATTGGGCCGCTACCCAAGAATTCGACTTTCGTGAGCTGTGAAAGCGCATCATAGCTATAAGTTTCTGTAACGTCGCCTAACGCCGCACATTTCTTGGTACGCGTCGCAAGCAAGCCTAGCTTGTTATAGTCTTGATATTGCTCAAAGATATAAACATCATTCAGCGCGACTGAACGATAAATTTCACGGCTATAGTTGTCCCATTCGAGAGCAGTGATCTGGATTTGATTGCCTGATGTCAAACGCTCTAGCGTAATGCGATCAAATTGATCGTATTCATACTCTAGCGTGGCATTATCCGTACGTAATGTAACCAGTCGACCTATCTCATCATAGCCATATTGACGGTTATCATCTGTGCCTTCGATAGATGCAATCACACCACCGTTGGAGTAACGATAGCGACGAACATTACCGTCGTGCTCTTCAAGTTCAGGTAAGCCTAATGATGAGTAACTGATAGTGCTTCGGCTACCTTGGTTATCATGGCTACCTGTTGCAAGACCTGTGACAGGATCATAGCTATAACTGGTTACTTGCGATCCTGCATCTTTCTTGCTGAGTACACCCAATTGATCATTGCGGGTAAATCGTCTTGTTGGCGCAGCTAAACTTGACTCGGTCTCTGGGATATTACTGCTATCAGTGTAAGACCATGTTAGAGCTGCTTGACTGTTTGAGCCGCGACGAAGTGTCAGTGGACGACCTAAGCCATCGATATCACGCTGACCGATAGTTTGCGCACCAATCTGTAGCTTGGTTACTTGCGTTTGATCAGTATGGTTCGCGTAAGTGATATGTTGGGTTGCACGATTCGTTTGGGTTATTTGGATCACCCGATCAAACGGATCGTATTGATATCTTTTAGCTTGGTTTAATGGATCTGTTTCTTTTTCTAAACGTCCCCAAGCATCGTATTCATAATGCCAAATACGATCACCGTGCTGTTTCTTCTCTTCTAATCCCCAGCTATTAAGATCACTGACGGTGAGAGCGAGGCCGTCAATCCCTTGCGTTTTTTGGCGAGTCGCAAGATTGTTAAACGAAAGGTGGCGACTACCATTTGCTAAAATAGTTGCCTGAACTTGTCCCCAATCATCGTATTCATATTGCTCGGTTTGTGTAACAGCAATGGTACGAGCATATTTATCTGGTAGTTCATCAAAATCACTTTTACAGATTAAACGACCAAATGCGTCATACTCTTTTTTCCAAATGGTTCTGTTGTCTAGTTTCGCTTCTAATTCTCGCCCCTGACCATCCCAACTTTGCTCACATAGATTGCCTTTACAGTCAGTTAACACCATGGTTTGTCTAGCTCGGCTAGAATCAATCAGATACTCATATGAGCGTGATGCGCTGCCTTCAATACGTTCAGTTGTTGTTCGGCGCAGTGAATCGTACTCGAAACTACAATGTACGCCATCGCTATCGATGTGATGGGCGAGTTCCCCAATATCGACATAGTGTCCAACAACCAGATTGGTTTTTGTATTATCGTGGCATATGAGCTCTTCATGCTCTTCAATGGTGTCATTATTGAGCATGTACTGATAGTTTGATGTTTTCGAATAGGTGCGATCAGAGTGAATAAGCTCGTTTCTGATAGAGGCCAATCGACCTAATGCAAAGCGCTCATTTGCATTTTGGTGGTAGCTATAGTGGCTTAGGTAGCGACCATGGGCATTTTCTAATTGTAATACGACGTCACGGTGATCGTTTTGAGCCGCAATTTCTGTATATTCATATGAAATCTTACGCTCTTCCAAACCATTACTAAGAGTACGTGATTTGACAAAGTTCACCATGCCAGACGGTGAGGCTGGACAGCCTAAATCACCAGTCAGAGGGTAATATTCATAGCGTTCAGTAATGTTATTCTCATCTTTAAATAACAGCATATTGCCATATTTATCGTACTCCCAAACACGTGTTTGTTGATGACTATCGCTGCCTGATAACCATGTCTGCTCCTCTTTGTTGATCAACGCATATTGCGCAGGTTGGTCAGAGAAAGGCGTATTGTTACGAGCAGGATAGCTAAGGTTTTTGCGATGAACTAAACGACCATTAACCAGACGTGCTTCTTCAACGAGTAAATGGAATTGGTTGTAGATTTGAATAGTTTTAGTGTAATTGTTTTCAACTTTTTGTACTTGATAAGTGTACTCAATTCCTCTTTCAAGTAGGTTATCAATGCCTTCACTAAGACTTGTACCTGGTACGCCATAACCCATAAAGTTACGGCTATCCGTATTCACACTGCTATATTCAGTAGAAATGATCGGTGAGTTTCGAGTTAGGACACGGTGCAATGTGACAGCTGGGAGATAAGTATTGCTGTTTACTTTGATCCCATTCGTGTCATAAGTGAGTTGCTCAATCATGCCGCAAGGATGTGTCACGTTTTGGATCAAGGTATAAGCACCGATGGTGGTGTAGCCAAAGTCAAAACTCCCCGCATTCTCAGACAAGTTGCATTGCACCAGTTTATCATTGGTCAGAATAAGGCTGAAATAGGCTTCATGCACACTGCCAATATTCGTGAAAATGTTTACTCTTCCTTGACTTACATACGCAATAAGTAATAACGGCTGGCTTTCTGAGGTGCGATCATCCCACACTTTACTAAGGCGTCTTTCTGAGCCAATATCAAGCCAAGAGAAATACAAAGCATGACCATCACTTTGGACGATCTTTATCAGGTTTCCGTACTCATCTAAGATATCTTTACGACCATTTCGATACGTGATTTCATAGCCTTTTGCATTGCTGCTTATTGAGAAATCAAGCAGCTTTTTATAACGGATATCTAGCTTATAGTTAGCGCTTAATTCCGCTCGGTATGATTGCCCATTGGCAAGATAAAGCTGCTTATTTTTAATATCGTATCTTGGGATATTTAATTTCCAGCCTTTGCCAAAGCCAAGGTTCTTTGTTGAATAGGGAGAAAACTGCAGGGCAATATCAAGGTTGGGACCTTTTAGCCAGTTACCCACTAATGATCCCAGTAGAATTTGATATGAATAGCTTCTGGTTCTTTGATCGACACCACCAGAGCAAAAACTATCGAAGTTAAATGCATTAGAAGTCCAATTAGGCATAGTGCCTCCTTTAAGGCGAAGTTAGCCCAATAAGTGGGCTAACTTGTTTTATGAAATCTGAAAATTACTGGTTAGTGAGTTGCCATTTGGTGTAATCCCATTTTTGATTACCATTTGAGGAATCATTGAGAGGGTATGTGAGTTTTAGACGTGCGGGATTGCCGTATTGGTCAAATGCGGTAAAGCGATACTCTTGTTGTGAGTCATTGATGGAGGTATTTCCAGAAAACAGCAATTGGCTTAAGGTCACAGAGCGTAGTCTTTGATTAATACGCCACGTTGCAGTGCGGCCTTCACCTGCTGCTGTATTCCACACGTATTCATCTGAAACAGTACGTTCTCTACCCGGTTCAAAAATATAGCCTTTTACTGAGCGGAAACCGTTTGGACAATCACCGTAGCAGCCAAGCCATTGGTCGTTTAAGAATACGTAGTTGTTGTCTGATTCATGGTTGTTGTCCATCGCCACTTTGGTCATCGTGACAGAAGTATCTAAAGGTGTAATATAGAAATTGCGTACTTCTGCTTTTTCAAAGTAGAAACCATCTCCAGCGTCTTCCCAGACTTTTTCACCTTGTCCAATATCTGCAAATTCAGCAGCGCCATAAACTTTAGGTTGTATACTTTGGTAGAGCGCATTTTCATCGTGTGGATGTTCACAACTATCGAAGGCAGTGCCATCAGTGAATCTAACTTTTGCACAGATTTGGCGATATTGTGCGGTTTCGTTACTGTATACCCATGCTGTTAGCTTATTTGACGCATTTGAGAGAATACGAGAGTTGGGTAAGTTGTCAGCACTGCGATGTACACTGTTGATTTGATGGGCATAACTATTTTCGTTGTAGCTGAAACCCCAGCAGTTGCTGCCATAAGTACAGTCTTTATCCCTACCTAATTGGGTATCGTTGTTCTTGATGTAAAACGATAGCGAATTTTTTACTTCATCGTTACTGACTGATACGGGAGTGCCATATTTGTCGGCGAAAGCAATATTAATATTTAGCTTAGATTGCATGCGGCCATTGGCGTAAAACATCATAGGTACACCAAGGCTTTCATTATGATCAGCAGAAAGTGTGATGGATGAAACAATATAGTTACTATTGATATCAGCAAAGCTTGATGCTGATAACAAAGTTAATGGTAAGGTGAGAAGTAGATGTCGCTTAAGAAGGCTCATTTTTATTTCCTTATGATTGTAGATATTTTTAATAGCAGTCTGATAATCTGTATTTTTAAGTTAAAGTAGTGCTTCTCCTTTTTATTTAAAATCAGTCAATTAGTTTTAATTAACGCTTGTTTATATAGTTAAAATCACTCATTACATTTGCGATATATTGAGATATCAAAGTGTGAAAGAGCCGAGCGAATAGGCAATTGGCGATAAACGTCAATCGTATTTTTCTACTCTTTCATGTGATAGATAATATAGTTTCTTACTTTTTTATTTCTTTAACTTGTTATTTTATAGATATTTCTTATATGCCCAAATAGACAAAAAATAAAGAACATATCAAAATTCAGATATATTTATAAAAGGGGTTTAGATTAATATATAAGGTTTATTATTATTCGAGAGCAACATTTTCAATAGCTAATTATTTATTGTATTTAATTTGTTTGTTAATCAGAACTATTGTTTGCTTAAGTTTTATTAATATTATTCATTTTATCTTTCCTATATAACGTACAATAAACAGTCTTTTTGTGTATATAGCTATTCCTGTCGCTGATACACATCTGACGCTGCCGACGATCGCATA
>NZ_SSMG01000279.1 GCF_009873615.1 Photobacterium lucens | reverse complement strand
AGTTCAGTTGGTTAGAATACCGGCCTGTCACGCCGGGGGTCGCGGGTTCGAGTCCCGTCCGCTCCGCCACTTATTAAAGAAACCTCAGCAGAAATGCTGAGGTTTTTTGCTATGTGCGATCCGAAAAAGTGCTTCGCATCTTGGATCGCGGCACTGGCCGTGCGCGTTGAGCCCCAGTCGTTCCGTCACTTATTAAGAAGCCTCGCTAGAAATAGTGAAGTGACCCCCAATAGTTGGACACCAATTATTGGGGGTCTTTTATGTCCAAATATAGTCGAGAGTTAAA
>NZ_SSMG01000278.1 GCF_009873615.1 Photobacterium lucens | reverse complement strand
ATGAGGTATCAGTTTTAAGAACAAAAAAAAGGAGCTATTCGCTCCTTTTTAATTATCTAATCATTAATGATGAGTAGTATCAATCACGCCATGATGAAATAGATTAGTCACAATATCTGATGTTGACGAACCTAAATCAGGATAAACAGAAGAAATGTTATCAATAACAATATGCTGTTTATCACCATGTAGACCTATATCTAACGTACCATCTTGTATTTTTGTACTCGATACCTGAGATAGTAATACATCAACACTGCTATCATCACCTAAGATTGAACTTAAATCTAAATGGTCGCCTGAAGCAAAATCTTTAATTGTTACAGTGGCATGAATATCTTCTTGACTTAAAAAGTCCAACTTAAATGTGTCGTTACCCGTACCACCAACCAGAATATCGTTTCCTTGATCAGCAATTAAAAGATCATCACCGCTACCGCCGTAAAGTTTATCATCACCTTCACCACCGATAAGAACATCGTTTTTACTCTGACCAAATAAGATATCATTGCCCGCTTCACCATAAAGCTTATCAATACCACCTTGGTGCACTGATATATCAGCAATATCAGGGTGTTTATCAATGAAACTAAAAATGTCCTTCTCATTAATATCAGCAACTGATTTACCAGCATCTTTAGCAACGGCATCTTTTAATGCATTTTCAGGTGTTAAACCATCTGGTAAATGACCATCTTTATAACCAAGCACTTCATAATTCATGAAGTCACCAAATAGGATATCACTATGAGAACTACCATGAATTGTATCACTACCACCAAGAACTTTTTGGGCTGCAATACCTAATTCTTCATCTAGCTTACTCATGTCATGAACATCAATATAGTGACTGTCTTTTCCATAATCATGACCAACCTTAGCAATGCTTTCCATTTGCTTTACAGCTTCTGGATTATCAATTGCCATACCCATGGTAATGATATTTGGATCAATACTATGGAAATAGTTTTGACCTACATGTTTAATGATTGTATTGATATTAAAACGATCACCAATATTATCTTCACCATCGGAAAGGAAGAATAATGTATTTGATTCACCAGGTTTAAACAATTCAAATGCATTTTTCAATGCCGCGTCATAATCCGTTTGTCCCCATGGCTCTATACCTTTCAAATAGCTTGTAATATTTTCACCAATTGCAGCTAACGGGTTATGGGTATCATTAATATCTTTACTATGCTGTTCTACAGCAACCAGCTGTTTTGAGACAGGATCGTATTTAAATGATGTTGTACCTTGATAACCACTACCAAAAGTAGACAAGTTAATCGTCGTTACCGCTAACTGCTCTGGTGTATAAGCTTCTTCAATAGTATGTAAGGTATTATTTAATGCTTCTTTTGCTAAACCAATTCGAGTGACCTCTTCCATGCTAATGGTATGCTTCACATTATGTGAATCCCAAATAGTTAATTCCGTATTGTAATTAATATCAGGGCGATTGGAGATCAACTGCTGCATTGCATCATCAAACGATAAACTCTGGAATAACGCATGAGCACCATTATTGAACGATACACTGGAAATTTTCTCATCAGGAGAAATACCAAATGCTTTACTAAATGGAATAGCTATTGCTCCCATACTTGCTGATGTATCAAGAATAAAGCTAATTGTTTGAGGCTCAATTTTGATTTCAACAGGTGATGAATCCCCCACTAAAAGATCGTTATAACCACTACCATTAATAACATCACCACCATTACCACCGATATGAATTTCACCATAAGCGTCGTAAGGTTTATCACCATTTGCAGTTGCGCTATTACCGTATTGGTCTGAGATACTGATAGTGGCGTTTACTTCACCAGTAAAGCCATTATTTTGGTTTGGTTCAAAGTATCCACCAGGTACATGTGCGGTATAACCTAACTGACCAGCACCATGATCTTCTACTTTTACATCAACAGTTTGATCACCAAAATGTAACGTGACAGTATCACCGACTTTAGCGTCACCACCAACACTACCCGTTACAGTGATAGGTGTATTGTTATCATGCTCTTCACCCGTGATCGCTTTGCCGCCATTAATGGTGTCAACAGTCACAGATACATCAAGCGTTGCTACTTTATAGTCATGGCTTGCAGTCGCAGTTTCCGAGTTACCAGCTTTATCACTAATACTTACAGATGCAGAAATTTGATCTGTGGTTGCATTAGCTAGCACACTGCCCGCAACTTCAACTTGCCAGCCTAGCTTACCGTTACGCTCAATCACTTTCGTTGTATAGTCATGACCATCAAGCGTAATGGTCACGTTATCGCCGACTTTCACATCACCGCCAACATCACCATGAAGAAGCTGCTTTTCAGTTGCTTCTTTTTCATTGATCACATTATCACTGGTAATATTGTCGATAGTGATAGAAGCATCTAAAGTTTTCACGCTGTAATCATGCTCAGCGTTTGCAATCTTACTGTTACCAGCATTATCCGTTGCCGTTACTTGGGCTGTAATGTGATCTTTTGACGCATTCGCAAGTACCGAACCTTCAACATCAACAGTCCAGCCGAGTTTGCCATCTTGCTCAACGACTTTAGTTTTGTATTCGTGACCATCAACATTGATAGTAACTTCATCACCAGCTTT
>NZ_SSMG01000277.1 GCF_009873615.1 Photobacterium lucens | reverse complement strand
TGTCAGAGCACGTATTTGAAGTGTTATTAATAGTGAGTGCTATTATTATTGCGCTTAGTGTGTTTTTAATTATGGTTGCTCATTGAGTAGTAAATTCAACTCTATCAAAGGTCAATAAAGCAAAATGAATTGCCTTATTGGCATTTGAGAGAGTTTATCGAGCATTAATTAACTCGCTATCTTTTCAAGTAATCGATTCTGTACCACTTCAACGATAAGATCAGGTTGGAATTTAGAAATGAATCTATTACAACCGACCTTTATTGTCATTGCTTCATTAAAACTGCCACTTAACGATGTATTTAACGTTATATATAAGTCAGCCATACGTGGGTCGTGACGGATCTTATGTGTCAGACGATAACCATCCATTTCAGGCATTTCAGCGTCAGTGAACATCATAAGTATTTCATCTGTGATTGTTTTTCCTTCATGACACCATTGGTCGAGTAGATCATAAGCTTGTTGCCCGTTTTTTGCTTCAACCACTTCGATACCCAATTGCATTAAAGTCGATTTAATTTGATTGCGAGCAGTCGGTGAGTCATCAACAATCAGTATTTTGTGACCTTGTAATTGCTGGCTAACTTCATTATTTAGTAACTCATCTGAGATCTTAATATTATAGTCAATGATGTTCGCCAACACTTTTTCTACATCAATAATGCCTACCAACTGGTTTTCATCTTTACGTTTGATTTGACAGATAGCAGTCAGGAAGTTGTTTTTACCTACTTGATCGGGTGGTGGTTGAATATCTTTCCATGTCATGTTCACGATGTTCATTACTTGACCAACTAAAAAAGCTTGTACGCTACCATTGTATTCAGTGACGATCAGGTTGCTCAGTTCATTAACATCTGTTGCTCTCATACCAATAGAGGCGCGTAAATCGATCACTGGGATTGACGTTCCACGAATTGAAGCAACACCTTTTACATGTGAGTGAGAACCCGGAAGACAATTTAAAGTAGGCACTTTGACGACTTCTCTAACTTTGAATACGTTGATGGCAAATAGTTGGTGACTGTTGAGTTTAAAGATCAGTAACTCCAACCTATTTTCACCTACAAGTTGGGTCCGTTGATTCACACTGTCTAAAATCGTAGCCATGTTTAACTGTCCTTAGTTAGCGATGCTGACGTCATTGAATAACTCATAGTATCGACAAATTCATTAATTTATTAAGTTAAATACGACTAAGGTTATGATTTTAATCTGTAAAAAGTGAGCTAGATCTTAACTTCATGGTGTCATTTTTGATAGATGACATAAATAATCATTGAATCAAAAAAGAAAACATTTGGCAGTATATGC
>NZ_SSMG01000276.1 GCF_009873615.1 Photobacterium lucens | reverse complement strand
AAGCGTTTGGAGCAAATCGCCCAAGAATATGAAAAGAAATTCTTAGCACTAGAGCGAGATTTAAAACGTAAAACACGCATTATCAGTGAAAATAATAAAGAGATAGAGAAAATTAACGAAATTCATAACTTATGGCTTCGTGCACAAAGTTCTCAAACGCCAGAGCAGCGTATTGATGTTTACGATGAAATATTATTGATCCGTCCTGGTGATCTTGAAGCATTAACGTATAAAGCGGATGCTGCGATGGAGATAAAAGAATATCGCTGGGCATTAAGTTTATGTAATCGCGTGTTAGAAGTTGATGACACCAATGGTCCAGCGCTTTATCAACGTGCTTGTGCTTATTCTCGCCTAGGTATTGAAGAGCAAGCGATTGAAGACTTAGAACGAGCTATTGTTGCAAGCCCTTCAATCAGAGACTTGATTGCAGATGAGCCAGATCTGGATATCTTGCATGGTAATAATCGTTTTGATTTATTACTGATATCTGTTGATTAAGTCTCCGGTTTTTCTTTTTCTTAAATTAGTTGTTCTATTAAAGCGGCGGTAAATAATTACCGCTTCTTTTTATTTTAAAATAAGCATCTCATTAGAAATATATTTATCTTTATTTGGTATAAGTTAATTCCATTTAAAAATAACAAATAATAATATTTAGAAGGTTTA
>NZ_SSMG01000275.1 GCF_009873615.1 Photobacterium lucens | reverse complement strand
GGTTAATAAATACGTTATATCATTAATATTCTATTAATATATGACTTTGAGCCAAAATTTAGAAAATTAACGATTGTTGAAAAAGACCAATTTTATTTGTAAATGTAAATAAGCGCTCTTTATGGTCATACAAATCATAAAAAGCGCCCAATTTATTTTTTACTGACGATAAAAATTATGGCTGAGTACGGTTTAATGTCACCACTTCATAGCCTAATGGCACTAAGTGCTGACGGCTTTGATCGATGTAATCAATCACCGCTTGCGCATCGGTATTGCAACGGGTGTTAGCAGCCTTACAATTCGGTGCTTTACCACCTTGGTAGTTGACCTTGTATTTATCACCAACTTTATCAATATTCTTCACTTTAAAGCCAGTTAACTTACCGTCAACATAAACCACATCAACACGACCAGAATGATCTTTTTGGGCGTGGTAAAGTGGTGTCCAATTGTCATTACCCGTTGCGTTATAGTTATTAATCGCAACATTGTAAGTTTTATTGTCTTGAATTGGCGTCCATACAGGGTGCTTTTCAGTTCCTGTCATCACTTCCACTTTACCAAGTTTACCTGCTTTATGCGGCGTCGTTTCAGTGTAGCTATAGCGAATATGACCACCGTATGGGAATTTACCTGCGTGAGCCCCTTCAGGCAGTGTTGCGGTAACCGCTTCTTGCAATAAATCTTTAATCACAGAACCTTTTACCGGTACCACTGACATAAAGTTAGCAAATGGTAGCAATTCTAGCGATACGTTACCTTCACGGTACTCACCAGCTTCAATGTTCGTACGAATACCACCCGCACCAATCAATGAAAAGTCCACTTTCATGCCTGTCACTTTCTGTACTTGTGGTTCATTTGCCCAGTAGTACTGCCCTTCAGCGACAATCGGCGCCACATCTGAACCATGTTTATCGGTACCACGATCGCCTGGACGACGCTCATGCTTAATTTCGACCGGAACCTGAGCAATGGTTTTTCCGTAAGCTTTATCTACCGCAGGCTTGTATTTAGTATCAATACGTTGACGTAGTAGCGCATCTTCATCAGTAATGGTGATCTTGTCATGATTATCGATGAACTTTTCCACTGTCTCTGTTTCTACAGGGCTGAACATGTCACTCTTTTTACGATCAGCATGATGATAGAACTCATCGTTACTCAGTAAGGTATTATGACCTGCGCAGGCCACTACATCGCCTTTAGCATCAAATTTTACGTTTACACGACCAATAGCTTGCGCATATTCACCAGCCTGTACCACACAGGTTTCTGTTTGGCCGTTCGGGTTCTTCACCATTTGGGCATAAATACCGTTATTGTTTAAACCTAGATCGGTAAAATCGCCCAGTAATGTGTGGGAGTGACCACCAACAATTAAATCAATACCGTTAACTTTCGAAGCCACATCAAGATCAACGGCATTACCAATATGAGTCAGTGCGATGATGTTATCAATGCCTTTACTTTGCAGCATATCAACCGTTGCCTGTGCGGTTTTAACCATATCGTTAAACTTCACATCACCGGTATTTGGCGCAATGTTTGGCATGTTATCTAATGCTAGACCAAATACAGTAACAAGGTTTTTATCTTTAGGTAAGTGGTTAATATCTTTAACCAATGTTTTCTGATTGCCATCAAAAGCAAAGATTTGATAAGGATGAAGGTTAGTTTGATTTTTTAAATCAGCATCTTGGCTAACATCGACGTTAGCAGCGAGGACAGGAAAATTAACACTGCTGATAAAGGCATTGAGTTTTTTGTTATTTAAATCAAATTCATGATTACCGAGAGCCATTGCATCTAAGCCCATTTTACTTAGCAGGTCGGCATTCATTTCACCTTGATTCAATTTGAAATAAGCACTGCCTTGCCACGCATCGCCACCATGTAAGAATAATAAACTTTGATTATTTTTTTTCGCTTCAGCTTTATATTCTTTTGCCATGGTTTGTAAGCGAGGATAACCACCAAATTCGTTATAAACTTTAGTACCGTCGGCCTTAAAACTCGATTTAACAGGATCAAAATTAGAATGGGTATCGTTTATATGCGCGACAGTTAATGAAAATGGTTGGTGCTGAACGGTTGGTGCTGTTGCACAACCAGACATAGCGACAGCAATAGATATTGCGATTAATGGCTTCGTAAACATTCTTAATCCTTACTGCTTGATATTGTAATCGTTTGCGCAGGAAGAATAACCCACATTAAATTCCATTTCAGTATCATTTGTTATTTTTTTATTCTTTTATTAAATCATTTTGTTTAATAAAACAGCATAATAAAAAACGGCCTCTGCACTTTAACCATAAAGACACAGAAGCCGTTTTACTCAACACTGGTTATTTCAGTGGTTTACCTTGATATTCACCTGTTAGGGTTTTCAAGTAAGCGGTGATCTTATTAATATCGCTTTGACTTAACTTCACACCTACTTGGTATAACGCCATATCATCGACTGCTTGCTCAAGCGTTTTCGCACTTGCATCATGGAAATAAGGAGCAGTTAGTGCCACGTTACGTAACGTTGGTACTTTAAAACGGTGCATGTCGTTTTGATCTTTTGTGACGTTAAAACGACCGTTATCAACATCAGTGACGTTACCACGATTACCGAAGTAATCACCTTTTAGGCCCATTACTTCATATGACAAGCCGCCCATAGATTGACCGGTATGACAAGTTTGACACTTATTCGCTTTAAATAACGCATAACCTTCTTGCTCTTCCTGTGTTAAGGCTGTTTTATCGCCTTTTAGGAATTTATCAAAGCGGCTATTTGGCGTTACTAAGGTTTTTTCAAACTCAGCAATAGCATTAGTAATGCTGTACTCACTGATACCCTGCTTAGGATAAAGCGCATCAAACTGTGCTTTTAATGCAGAATCTTTATCTAACTTGTCGATAATATGCTGCCAAGACCCAGCCCCCATCTCTTTAGGATTCATTGGTGGACCACCCGCTTGCTCTTGCAGATCTTTCGCTCGACCATCCCAGAACTGGTGAATATTAAACACCGCATTAAATACTGTTGGTGCGTTAATAGGCCCTTTAGCACCATTAATACCCGTCGAGGTATCTAAGTGATCCACACCACCCGTGGTTAAGCTATGGCAGGTTGAACACGCCACTGTGTTATTACCTGATAAACGCTTATCGTGATAAAGCTCTTCACCTAATTTAACTTTTGCGTCATCGACTTTAAATGTGGTTGAGATTGGTTGTACCGCATCATATTTAAACTCTGATACCACTTGAGGATCAGCATAGTATTTAGTGCGTTCTTGCTTAACCCAATTTAATAACGTATCGGTTTCTTGTTGTGACAGATCAGAACGCCAGTGCATTAATAAAAACTGCTTAGGTGGCATTGCGTGATCATTTAATACCGATTCTAATTTCGCTAATTCTACTTGCGAAACAGGCTTATTATTCTGAACTTGATCCATCAAAGCTGTGATATTGAATTGACGTAATGCATGTTCAATATCACGTTGCATTAGCTGTTTTGCCACTGGAACATCGGCATAAAACGGCATTTCACTGTTTTTAGTGTGGCAGTACTGACAACCGTTTTGGTTAAAGATATGAAAAGCTTGTTGAGAAAGAGGATCAGCTTTAACCAAATTAGCTTGAGAAAGATATTGTTGATGAAGGGTTTTATCACCCTGATCAACAGCATATACCGTGGCTAAATAGCCAACAATACCTGCACCGATTGCACATGCAATCAACGATGATTTTTTCATGAATATACCTAAGAGAAATATTTACAAAGAAAAATAATCGCTTCTAATTAATATATCCAAACGGAAAAAGTGGATAT
>NZ_SSMG01000274.1 GCF_009873615.1 Photobacterium lucens | reverse complement strand
CCTCCCTGAAAAACACATTTAAAAACATAAATATAGAAAATAATTCAATTTTTATAGGGTTTAAGCTCTAATAAAAAGAAAAAGCCCTACTCTCGGCACAAAGTAAGGGCTTTGATAGTGATGGATTTACTACTGGAGATACCATCTAATAAATAGCGTCCCTGTATTTATTATTGCCTTTCACACCACGTTTCCTTGTTATGAAAAAGGTATGCGTCTCCTGTTGGCACAAAACAATATCCGCTTGTCTTTCTATGGTGATGTAGTCTAACAAACGGTTACTGTATTTATTCCATCAGGATCAGCGGCGCATCTGTTTCTGGGTCAGTTCAACTGCACGTAACTGTGCCATTGCTTTAGCCAGATCCATTTCCGCCATTGCGAAGTTAATATCATCAGCATGCTTGTTGATATTCTCTTCAGCGGCGCGTCGAGCTTCGTCTGCGCGGGCTTTGTCGATGTCTTTCCCATGCATTGCCGTATCGGCAAGTACAGTTACTACAGTGGGTTGAACTTCAACAAGACCGCCTGAGATATAAAGGATTTCTTCAGGATCCTTTAATCCAGTGACAAAACTCGCCACACCCGGTTTTAGTCGGCTCAACAAAGGAGAATGACCAGGGCGAATACCCAATTCCCCATCGGAGCCAGAAATTGCCAGCGCGTGTGCTGGGCCAGAAAATAACGGACCTTCTGCACTCACGATATTGAGCTGGAATGTATGCTCGGTAACGCCAATAGCCATAATGCCTCCTTAAGCCTTACATGTTTTTCGCTTTTTCGAGTACTTCTTCGATACCACCACAGTACAAGAACGCTTGCTCTGGGATATCGTCATACTCACCGCTTAGTAAGCCTTTAAAGCCCGCAATAGTGTCTTTTAGAGAAACGAACACACCTGGTTGACCGGTAAAGACTTCCGCTACGTGATAAGGCTGAGTAAGGAAACGTTCAATCTTACGAGCGCGAGATACGGTTTGCTTATCTTCTTCAGATAATTCATCCATACCTAGGATTGCGATGATGTCTTTCAGTTCTTTATAGCGCTGAAGTACAGTTTGAACGCCACGTGCAACATCATAGTGATCTTGACCAACAACCAATGGATCAAGCTGGCGAGAAGTCGAATCCAATGGGTCAATCGCAGGGTAAAGACCCAGTGCTGCAATGTTACGAGACAATACAACGGTCGCATCAAGGTGAGCGAAAGTGGTTGCTGGCGATGGGTCAGTCAAGTCATCCGCAGGTACATATACCGCTTGAATAGAAGTGATAGAACCCGTTTTGGTTGAAGTGATACGCTCTTGCAGCACACCCATCTCTTCAGCAAGTGTAGGCTGGTAACCTACCGCTGACGGCATACGACCTAACAGTGCTGATACCTCAGTACCTGCCAAGGTGTAACGGTAAATGTTATCGATGAACAGTAATACGTCACGACCTTCATCACGGAAGCTTTCTGCGATGGTTAAGCCTGTTAGCGCAACACGAAGACGGTTACCCGGTGGCTCGTTCATCTGACCGTACACCATGGATACTTTATCCAGTACGCCCGCTTCTTTCATTTCGTAGTAGAAGTCGTTACCTTCACGAGTACGTTCACCCACACCGGTAAATACAGATAAACCAGAGTGTGCTTTTGCGATGTTGTTGATAAGCTCCATCATGTTAACGGTCTTACCAACACCCGCACCACCGAACAAGCCGATTTTACCGCCCTTAGCAAATGGACAGATAAGGTCGATAACCTTAACACCGGTTTCTAGCAGCTCAGAACTGTTAGATTGATCTTCATAAGAAGGCGCAGCACGGTGAATCGCGTATTTTTTCTTCTCACCGATTTCGCCACATTCATCGATAGGCGTACCCAATACGTTCATAATACGGCCTAGGGTTTCTTCACCTACAGGCACTGTAATTGGTGCCTTAGTGTTAACCACTTCTAAACCACGACGTAGACCGTCTGATGAACCCATTGCGATACAGCGAACTACACCGCTACCAATCTGCTGTTGTACTTCTAGAACAAGCTCTGCGTGCTCACTGTCAACAAGGTTAAGCGCATCGTACACACGTGGTACGCTATCTTGGTCAAATTCCACGTCAACGACAGCGCCGATGACTTTGACAATCTTACCAGTACTCATTTGATGTCCTCAGAATTCTATTTAAACGGCTTGTGCCCCAGCTACGATTTCACTTAGCTCTTGGGTAATAGCGGCTTGACGGGCTTTGTTATATACAAGCTGTAAATCATTAATCAGCTCGCCCGCATTATCGGTTGCTGCTTTCATCGCAACCATTCGTGCTGCTTGCTCACAAGCGATACTCTCAACGGTGCCTTGGTAGACCTGTGATTCGATATAGCGAAGCATCAGCTCGTTGAGGATCGGTTTTGGATCAGGCTCGTAGATGTAGTCCCAACGGCTTGAAACATTCGCTTCATCTTGCTCTTCTTGTTCAAGCTCAGGGTTAGGCAATAACTGGATGACCTTTGGCTTTTGCACCATGGTGTTCACAAATTCGTTGTAAACCAGGAACAAGCGGTCAATCTTGCCATCGTCGAAATACTCCAACATAGCATTCACAGGGCCTAAAATATCTTCAAGTTTTGGCTCATCACCAATACCGGATGTTTGTGCAATGACATTGCCGAAACGGTGGAAAAACGAAATTGCTTTTGAACCGATCAAGGTGGTATCAACTGCTACCCCTTGATCTTTCCATTGGCGCATATCTGCCAGTGTCTTCTTAAACAAGTTAATGTTTAAGCCACCACATAAACCTCGGTCTGAGGAAATGATGATGTAAGCAACACGTTTTACCTCACGCTCTTCAAGATAGGGATGCTTATACTCCAGCGAACCGGAAGTCACGTGCCCAATCACCTTACGCATGTTCTCGGCGTAAGGACGGGTCGCTTCCATGTTGTGCTGAACTTTACGCATCTTACTTGCGGCAACCATCTGCATTGCACTGGTGATCTTTTGCGTGTTTTGCACGCTGGCGATCTTAGTGCGGATCTCTTTTGCATTTGACATGGTTAGCTCCTATCTTCATTCATACTGCGTCGTGCTTAGACGGATATTGCTCGTCGCTTAGTACGACTGGGTATCAACGAAGGTTTTTAGAAGCTGGTGCAAGCTTGCTTCGATATCATCGTTGTAATTGCCAGACTCATTAATAGATGCAAGTAGCTCAGCGTACTGACTCTTCGCAAACGCCATTAATGCTTCTTCAAATGCACCGATTTGAGATAACTCAACGTTATTCAAATAACCTTTCTCAGCAGAGAAAATAGCCAGTGATTGCTCAGCAACAGACATAGGTGCGTACTGCTTTTGCTTCATTAGCTCTGTTACTTTCTCACCGTGGTCTAACTGTTTACGAGTAGCATCATCAAGATCCGATGAAAACTGCGCAAACGCTGCCAATTCACGGTACTGTGCAAGTGCGGTACGAATACCACCAGACAGCTTCTTCATGATCTTGGTTTGAGCAGCACCACCAACACGTGATACTGAAATACCAGGGTCAACGGCTGGACGTAAACCTGCGTTAAACAAGTTAGTCTGCAAGAAGATCTGACCATCCGTAATTGAGATAACGTTAGTTGGTACGAACGCTGACACGTCACCCGCTTGGGTTTCGATAATTGGCAACGCCGTTAATGAACCGGTTTGACCTTTGACTTCACCGTTAGTGAAACGCTCAACATATTCCGCGTTAACACGTGCTGCACGTTCTAGTAGGCGTGAGTGAAGGTAGAACACATCACCAGGGAAAGCTTCACGGCCGGGTGGACGCTTAAGCAATAGTGAGATTTGACGGTAAGCAACCGCTTGTTTAGATAAGTCATCGTAAACAATCAGGGCATCTTCACCGCGGTCACGGAAATATTCACCCATAGTACAACCAGCATATGGTGCTAGGTATTGAAGGGCTGCTGCTTCTGATGCTGACGCTACCACTACAATGGTGTTTTTCAGTGCGCCATTTTCTTCAAGCTTGCGTACTACGTTGGCAATCGTTGAAGCTTTTTGACCAATTGCCACATACACAGAATAGATACCAGATTCTTTCTGGTTGATGATGGCATCAATCGCCATCGCTGTTTTACCTGTCTGACGGTCACCGATGATAAGCTCACGCTGACCACGACCGATTGGCACCATGGAGTCAACCGCTTTGTAACCAGTCTGGATTGGCTGATCAACCGATTTACGATCGATTACACCCGGTGCAATAATTTCTACTGGCGCAAAACCATCGTTATCAATTGCGCCTTTACCATCAATTGGCTGACCTAGGGTGTTAACCACACGACCCAGTAAACCTTTACCAACTGGCACTTCAAGAATACGGCCAGTACCTGTTACTTTCATGCCTTCAGCAAGATCAGCGTACGGACCCATAACAACGGCACCGACAGAGTGACGTTCTAAGTTAAGTGCCAATGCATAACGGTTGTCTGGAAGTTCAATCATCTCACCCTGCATGACATCAGCAAGACCATTGATAACAATAATACCGTCGCTTACAGAGACGATTGTACCTTCGTTACGTGCCTGACTGGTCACATTAAAGGTCGCGATTCTTTGTCTAATTAGATCGCTAATTTCGTTGGAATTCAGTTGCATATTATTTACCTATTACGCCTGAAGGCTTGTCGCTAAGCGGTGGATAGAGCTCTTTAGCGTGCCATCAATCACCATTTCACCGGCTTTGATTAGCATTCCGCCTACAAGCGATTCATCAATCTGACAATCAAGCTCAACACTGCGATTTAATTTCTGTTGCAGCGCCTGTTTCAGGTTCGCTTTTTGCTCATCAGTTAACGGCTCAGTGGTAGTTACCGTAGCAGTAACCATGCGTTCATGATCTTCTTTCAGTTCATGGAACAACGCTGCCACTTGCGACAACACATTTAGACGTCCATTCTCTGCCATTACTTTGATCAGGTTCTGACCGTGTTCGTCCAGCAATCCTTCACAAACGCCTAAGAACATATCTGTAAATGCTGCCGAGTCGTGCTCGCCAAATTGCTCACTATCTTCGATTTGCTGAGCAATCACAGGTTGGCTAGCCACCGTTGAAGCCACGATTAACATCTGCTCCCATTGTTCCAATGCATTATTGGTAAGAGCGAAATCAAACGCTGCTTTGGCATAAGGCTGAGCAATCGTTAGTGGATCTGACATAATGTGCTCCCCGCTTACATATCCTTGATGAGTTTATTAACAAGATCGCGGTTCGCATCCGTATCTAAGTTACGAGCAATCAATTTCTGTGCGGTTTCAATTACCATGTCAGACATTTCTGCACGTAGTTCTTGGCGTAGACGATTTCGATCGCTTTCTACTTCCGCTTGACCTTGAGCAATAATGCGCGCTTTTTCTTTCTCACCTTCCGCTTGTGCGTCTTCGATGATTTGAGCGCGGCGTTTATTCCCTTGCTCAACTAATTCATTTGCACTTTTCTTCGCATCATCAATGATCTTTTCACCATTAGCTTTCGCTAACTCAAGCTCTTTTGATGCGTTTTCGGTATGAATCAGTCCTTCGGCGATATCACGCTGACGTTGTTCAATTAACGCCGTTAGCGGTGGCCATACATATTTCATACATAGCCAAACAAAAATCACGAAAGAGATTGCCTGACCAAGCATGGTTGCATTTAAATTCATACCATCCTCACTATTTAAATAACGTTATGATTTATAACGGTAGTTTTGGCGATTACGCCACAGCAAAGATGATGTAAAGACCAATACCCACACCGATCATAGGAACCGCATCCACAAGACCCATCATGATGAAGAATTGAGTACGTAGCATAGGGGTGAGATCAGGTTGGCGAGCAACACCTTCTAGGTATTTACCTGCAAGGTTACCGATACCAGATGCCGCACCAGCTGCACCTAAACCAATGAGAAGCGCACCAGCAACGTAAAGAACTGCACTTACGATATCCATGAAAGACTCCAAAAATTACTAAATATATAAACTTAAATTGAAACGAATTTAATTAATGTTCTTCGGTTGCCATTGCGAGGTATACAACTGTCAATACCATGAAAATAAAGGCTTGAAGGAACACAATCAGAATGTGGAATAATGCCCAAGGCACGCTTAGCGCCCACTGGATCCACCACGGCATTAATGCAATCAGGATAAAAATCATTTCACCTGCATACATATTTCCGAATAGTCGAAGTCCAAGAGAAATTGGTTTTGAAATTAATGTTACCAACTCCAAAACGAAGTTCACCGGATACAACAATGGGTGTTCAAATGGTTGCGTGGTTAACTCTTTAATAAAGCCAACTAACCCTTTATTTTTCAGGGTGTAACCAATAATCAAAATAAACACACCAATCGCCATCGACATCGGCACGTTAACATCGGCAGAAGGCAAATCACGGAAGTGAGTAAAGCCTAATTCACGCGCTAACGTTGGAACAAAATCAACAGGAATTAAGTCGATCATGTTCATTAAGAAAACCCAGACGAAAATCGTTAATGCCAATGGACCAACAATTTTGCTTTTCGTTTGGAATATTTCCTTAACGAGGTTGTTTACAAATTCATACGTGATTTCAATAAAGCACTGCAATCGACCAGGAACCCCTGCGGTTCCACGGGTTGCCACATACCTAAAGAGCCCGATGAACAGTAAACCTAACACCCATACCATAAACATGGAGTCGATATTGAGGCTCCAAAAACCATCGCCTACAGTAAGGAATGTTAAGTGGTGCTCAATATAATCATGAGCAGTAGTTACTGATTCCACCTTACGTCATCCTAAATTGAGGTTTGTTTAGTATCGGGGTTAAAAAGCATCCTAAAAATGTCACGCTGTAAGCCAATAACATAGCTACATGATTAACTGGAATAAAACGAACAACAGCTAACATCATTACTGCGGTATATACCCACTTAATAAAACTATTAAGCTTGGCTAAATATCGAATATTAATGTCTTTATTTGTTTTTATTTTAAAAGCGGCAGTCATTAAACCTAACAAAGATGGAATAACCGCAATAGCGACTCCAATAATGGAAGATTTAATACAAAGCCAATCAGCAGAAATAAAGGAAAAACAGATAAATAGAGAACCTAGGATCGTTTGACCAATTAAAATCTTTTTTGCTGCAGATAAAATATCGCTAAAACCAGAATCCGCATTCATTTTCAATCCTCTTTACATTTGCACTAAGCAGCCAACCCCTCCATATCAACTTATTACGGATTATTTCAACTTATGACACAACCTGCACAGCATACAGAGTGAATAATCTTGCAAGAGAAATAAAACCATTAGGAGTCGTATCAGTAATAAATACAATGTTACGTATTTATTAATAAACCAAAGCGAAATTTTGCCAATTCTCACGACGTAAAAAACAAATCATGTAAATCAAGCACTTCCGCTCAACCTCCTACCTTTTAAAATCTACGTGATCACCATCACGAGCGCTATAAAAAAAATTGCAATCAATGTTTTTCATTTTTGAGAAGCAACAACAATTGAAGTCACAATGGATTATGTTGTACGCATGATGCATAAATATGTATTCACATTATTAATAAAAATGAGCATTAATCGAAAACGTTTGGGTAATAAGAATTGTTCCCAAAGCAAAATTTCGACCTCTTTTTTATTACTATTTTTCATTTACTGTCATAAAACGAAATTTGTTGAGCGAACGGCGAAATGGCACTTTTTTACATGGTGAAAAGTTGGAGCCAAGAACCACAGCCAGCGCCATTCCACGCAATATAGGTAAGGAAAAGACATCAGAGAAAAAAATGGAAGAAGTAGAAATAAAGAGTAGAAGTTCAAGCAAGAGCGCTTCTATCAAGCTGATTTAAAACAACATTTAAACGTTAAGCATTAACTAACCCATTGTTTATTAATACTTATTATGTCATCACAGATCTATCAAGCACATATCCTTCAATAAAAGTAATCGCTCTCAATTGCGTTCAAACAAGCATCCAAATGAGTAAAATATTACTGCTAATAAAATGTGCTATTTTTTTGTAACAAACATCAAAAAATAAAAGCGTAAAAGTACATTCAAAAAATATAAATAATCTGCTAACTAAGCTATCATTACACGATATATCGAAGCGTTTTTTTGTTTAATGCAAATTGACTATATATTTAATCGGTCGCGTATACCCCTCTGCCGCGGCCGCCGCTCCCATAAGTGTAGATCGCGGTGGTGGCGGGATCATAAAAATAAAAGGGGGGGGGGGG
>NZ_SSMG01000273.1 GCF_009873615.1 Photobacterium lucens | reverse complement strand
CATGTATAGTTATAGAACTAGGTTTTAATTTATAAGCATGAATAATAAGATTATCACTTTTACCATTACTGTTAATTAATGATCCACTACTTCCTGACGTATGATGAAAAGAGAAACCCTTTACATATAAATAAACCTTATTATTTTCAGGAACAATAATATTAGAACCACTAACAGAGAGACTATCAACCCAATAGCTTCCCGATTTTAATGTTAATGTACTATTTGCATCCAATGATAAAAATTTTATTATCATAACATCTTTATCTAAAGTTATATTCCCACCACGAATAGAAATTGAAGAGTAATCGTCATATTCTAATATCGGCTCGTTAGGATTTGTCGCATCAAATGTATTATTTGTTTGACTCTCTTTAAATTCAGCAAGAATAGGTCTATCTTTAGCTTTAACAATTAAACTAGTATCTTCTAAACATCTTTTATCATCACATCCTTGTAAACTACCATCCCTAATATATAATTGCTCAAAACCAACATATCTTTTGTTATCTTTCTCTACAGTATTAATTAATCGACTCAATGCTCCAACTTGTAGCTGAGTATAATTTATTTCATTATTTTCCCATGTTTGGGCTGGACCTAAAAAATACTTACATTCATCATCAGTTACTGGTGGCAACATCGGTTTATCAGCAAATGCTAAAAAACCGACTTTTTCATCTGTATGTCTTCGACTTGAAATCGCAGTATTCTCAGGAATGTCTTCATCGATAACAAAACTTACACCTTTATTTGTAAGCACACAGCGACGTAGCCAACCACCTTGACCACCTTTACGTGTTAATTTACCCGCAATAACATTTGGGACTGTCGAATAGTTTTTATGACTAAAACCTACCTCTGAATTACAAACATGCTGTAATGGATAGTCCTTACCACTATTAGAAATAATATCACCGAAAGAAAATTCGTAATCATAGCCCAGTGTTTCCCCTGCATGAGGCTGACTAATTAAAAAACCAACTCTTTCTTTACTATCTATATCTGGTTCTTTCTTATTTACCCGTGTCAGTTCTAGTCCAATATTAAAGCCTTGCGGTGATAAGTTCGTTATAGCTGTTGTTAACCAACGCTTATTTTTTCTCCCTTGAACTTCAGATAAAACAATAGGTGATTGAGTAATAAATGGTGCTTTGGTCGTTAAGTTTATATATTCATAAGCAGGGTTAGATTGATTACCGTCAGATACAAATCGCTTTGTTGAAATGCTACCAGCAAAGACTTTATGACCATCATCAAATTCTGTTATTCCTGCCTCAATAGCTAAATAAGAAATGGTCGCCATTTTATTTTTCTGTAAGTTTGAATTTTTTTTTGCTAGTGGAGCAACAACCTGAGCCACAGAAAAAGATGATTTAGTAACGTTTAGTAATGCCAACGATTGGGGAGCATCAATATCAGGGTTAACACTCGGTATTGTTGGCATCAAAAATACAAGAGGTCTCGTTGCAAACGTTTTTTTAAATACGATCTTACAACCAGAGCCATCATCATAACTATCTTCTGATTCTGCAACTATCAAAGAAGAGCATACACTCGTATCGAATGAACCAAATTCATATTCGCCAGCATTAACCTGAAAAGCAATCAGCGTAGAAAACAAAAATAATAATACAGCTTGAAAGCACGCCTTCATAAAAATCCCTTTCAGCAATAACTCAGAGCACTCCAATACCCTGTAGATATCTAACAAGTTTCATATTAATATTTTAATTATTAACAAAGCAAACATCTACTGTTAGATCTCATAATTAGCATAAAAAAAAGCCGAGAGTTCACACTCTCGGCTTTATGGTTCATAAATGATAATTACTGGTAATCAGTAGCAGGAATACCCGGCTCATCTCTGTACAATATGCGATCATTACCTCGATAAACACCAAAAGTAATTATTGCGGAAGGATCTTCATCCCCTAATTGTCGCCAATTATAACGCAGCCAAGGTTGAGCAATATAAGTACCAAAGCATTCAATATTCTTATCTTGCTTCTTGGGTTTGGAGTTATCTAGTCGCTGCCATAACCGTACCTGTTGTTTGTAGACTGGAATTTTACTGTCTACACCATACCCTTTTATGTCACTAGGCTGTGCCATAAAGCGGCCTGATAGCGCTTTACCAGCAACTATACTGCCGCTACCTGATGTCTTTGCTGAGCTTTTAGCATCACTTGGCGTAATGCTAACAATCTGACGACAATAATTAGCACCATTAAATTGCGAGATCGAGTCATCACTGTTTTCAACAAACTCAGTGCCATCCCAATATTCAACTCGTAATGGCACTGCCAGCGGTTTACTCATGTCACCGCCAACACTTTCTAATACCATACGTCCGTATCGTAAATCGTTTTTACCAACTAATGCCCCATTCTGATCTACGTCTTCACCAGACCAAGTCACATTATCAGGCCACGGCGTTTTCTGTTTAACACGTAGCTGCCATTGATGATAAGGCCCATCTTCTATGGTGGTTCCCGTACCTTTACGCTGAAGCATCAATTTGTATGGCGCAAAAATAATTTGAGAACTCGCTGGGCTCCATTTACTCACATGGGGTGTGACGAGTGATAAGTCACTATTAACCTGTTTCAAACGTACATCTAGTGGCAAGTAACCACTTTCATAATTACCAGATGCAAGTTCAAATTGACTCTGCAAGTGAGAAGCAAACAAGCCATAATTTTTCACCGGATCGTTCGCAGCATTAAAAGCATTAATCGTAAAGCTAGCATCAAAGGGCTGATCCATATAAGTAAAATCACCTATTGCAGGTGTCACTCTGCTGGTATCAGTAAAGGCAAAATAGTGAGGGTAAAAACGCCCAATTTGACGCTGACTCTGTTCAATATCATTGCCTTTCTCAATATAGTCATTCATACCCACTTGCAGCCAAATGCTGCCGACTTCAGACCATGTATTAGCACTTAGTAGTAAGCCTTTTAATGTTGGCTCAACCGTCATCTTCCCTTGCGTAAACTGACCTTTAGCACCGCCTTTCGGGGTTGCTAAACGCATTTGCGTTAACAAACCGCTACCCATCGTTGGTGCATCAGGAGCAAGGAAGTTTTCTGTGACTGAATAACCACAATATTTATTATTAGAAACATCGACAACAGCATTTTTTACATCATTGCTTTGCCATACCAAAGGTTTAAGCAATACACTAAAAGGCAAACCAGCTGCGGTATAAGCTTCACCACCTTCTGATGTTCCATTCGCTAATCGCAATTGATTCTTGCCATTGAGTGTTAATGGGCAAATGGCAAACATCCAAGGTCTTGAATTTATTATCACTGAACCTGTTAAACCATCAGGCAATTGCTGACGTAATAACTTCGTTTCTTTGGCATTTTTTTCCGTTAACGTACAACTTTCGCTTGTACAATTTGGATCAGAGACATGCCAACTAATGATCCCTGCATCACGATAACGTAACGTCAGCGCCTCTGACTCACCATTCGTAAACTCGACTTTTGCCTGTTTAGTCGCACCTGTCGATGAATCTATATGTTTGCCGTTCACTATTTCAACGGTGATAGGATCATTCGGATCAGCTGCTTTTTTAGGTGCCTGATATTGTGTTGAGAAATCTAATAGCTTGATGCCGCTATAATTTTCAATCGGCTTAATATTTGAGCCAGTTAAACAGGTCATCGCAGTAACTTTAGCCGTGAAATCTTTACCTGCCACAATGTTATTGTTAGGCGTTAATTCAATCGAGAAACCACCAGGGATAAAGGTGTAATTACCACTTTGTGGCGCTACAACCATATTATCAATAGATGCATCAACAGTGATCGTTTCGGCATTATTGCCTTTGATCCAAACCTTGGCTTGATTATCGACAGCAGGTATAGAGAAAACGGTTTTACCTTTATTCAAGATTTTTGCATCAGCCATATCTGCACGTTTAGACCATAAACCTCCAAACTGAGAATTGACCGATACTTCCACGTTACCTTGATATTGAGCATCACTACCATCAGTGCTTTTTATTGTGAAATTAACAGGCTGCGCATCACAAAGCGTTGATGTTGATGCTGTAGGTGTAATCATTAACTCATAAGTAGGATCGCTATCAAAACAGGCGCTATTACCTTCAATATAACTTTTCGGTGAATTCGTATCACTGCCCGTTAAATAAATCGAAGGAGCGGTTACAGCGCCTGAGATACCTGTTTCTAGATTTTCTAAACTACTCGAAATGGAAATGATCTGCTCCGAGTAAACCAATGCTCTTAATTGAGATCCTTTTGCAACAGTAGATATTTGTCCAGCAGTACCATGAACATAAATAATTAAGTTATCAGGAACTCCAGATTCAGCCTGTAATGTCGAACCGCCTCTTGTACCACCATCTAAATTCAAGGTTTGAGCATGAATGATAGAGCCATTTGGAAATTTAACATGCTCTCCTGACGCCAAGTTAAGTGATGTAAACCAATACTCTTTCTTATTAGGTTTAATATCTGAAGGATCAAAATAACCATCATTATTTGCAGGCCAACTCCCCAAGGTTTCTTTTTTTGCAAATAAACCATTTGGATAACATCGCTCACCACTACATTCTTGATAGGTAGGTTTTCCGTAATAGCCTACAGAAGGAAACCCAATACGTCGTTGACCTTCAATTAATGGCGTACCTTTAATCGTCACGTTACTATCAATGCGAAATTCACCTGTATTTTTATCCCAAGTTTGCGCAGGCCCAGGGAATAGCTCACAAGTTTCAGGTGAAAGTACTTGTTGAAACGCCATATAACCAAAACGCTCAGCATGGTGGTTACGTTCTAGTTTTCTTTGATTAGGCTCATTTAGGTCTTCATCGGTGACAAAACTAACTTGTGAATTTCCATTCTCATAGTTTTGCTTACAAAGACGTAAGAAACCGCCATTAATACCTAAACGTGAGTTTTTAGAAGCTAATAAAAACGGTTTTTCAGAAAACTTGTAATCAATATTCGTCACTTGCTGACATTGATTATAAGGTGACGATAGAATACCCAGCCAACCATTATCACCATGATCGACACTATCAAATGTTGTGTCTTGTCCTAATGCAAAACTCAGTCCTTTAAAGACGCCACGCCCTTTAACCATAAGGTATGCGACCTGACGTTTAGGACTATAATTACTTTCGACTTCGCTACGATCTAACGATAGATAGACTTTTCTATCTAAAAACTCAACAGAAGGCGTAAACCATTGCGAAGGGCTTAGAATAATCTTTGAGTTAGGTGAAATCGTATTTTTAACCGCATTAAGTTTCTTTTTTAAAGCCGCTATATCACGATTTAATTGTTTTATTCTATGCTTGTAATAGACATCACTGATCGCCCACCACTTATGAATAAGATCGTCCTCTAAAGACTCCTTTTCCTGCTCTAATACAGTTATTTCAGATTCAATTTCATTAATTGCATCTAATTTATTCACTGTATTTAAAAGACTCGGCGTTAATCCATCTTGGGTTTCAACTAAAACACCATATTGACCATCCATATCTGGATTAGTGATATTTATTGCATACTTGTCTCTATCTGATGCCTTCTTTAACGACTGAGCACCTTTAATATATTTATTCGTCTGTACTCTCTTCGCAATAATTCGTCCACTTTTGCCTAAATTAATATCAGCATTATTTTCAATAACGAAGTAACTGATATTTCTCATAGGTACCGCTTCAATACACCATGATTTATTATCATCGACGTAATCATCAAAATCATCGTCATCTTTATTTTTTCTATCCGATGACTTTAAGCAGCCATTTTTTACGGCGAGAGTTAAATCTTTACTATTATAAGGTGCAATAAACTGCTTAAACGTTGCAGAACTTTTTGAAATAGAGGTAATACGCAGCGTTGATGGTGCGTCATTCCAATGTCCATCAGCAAAAGAGGGCATTAAAAAAACAAGGGGATCTTTATAACCTGTTTTTTTAAATGTGATCGTACAGTCATTATATAAACAAGGACCTGATATTTGACCAAATTCAAATTGATTTGAAGTATCTGCGTAAACATTCGCCGCTAAAAATAAAAGGCTGGCAGAAAAAATTGTTTTTAAAAAATATTTCATTGTATATCTTTCGCCCATACTTCTTGGGTGCGCGTCATTGCTACGTTATTACTACCGCAGGTAGCTGTACTTTCTAGTCGATATTCAGTAACAGAAGGCTTTCCTGAAATCTTTATTTGTTTAGTCGTGCACTGTATTTTTTCGACTTTGCATCCCGTTTGAAACTGAGGCATTTCTTTTGTTATCTCTTCTGCTGAATAATTTTTACAAGCGGTAGCGTCACTTTTAAATGGAGTGCCTAGTGGGAAAAGCTTGGTTAATACCACTTCATTAGCGGAATGCGCGGTAAACCATGCTCGTGTACCGAGAACTTCTTTCGTAGTCATGGTTTGGCTGGATGTACCAATTTTTGTCATCACCATTGCCATCAACCCCATCACGACAATGACGAATAGCACGATCATTAAGCCACTACCACGCTGCTTGTTATAACTGCTATAAGACATTCATCACCTGCACACTGTGGTTATAATCCGACTTTTCTTGGGTTCGTTGATCTAAGTATTGAATGGAGAAAAGAGCAATAGCACTGCTATTTAATCCTGCTGATTGTACTTCTGGCGTAAAGGTATCAATATTATCTGCCATTAATACGCCATCCCCATCATTAACGCGTCTAACAATGGTTGAACCTTGCTGACAGTAACTGATCTTATCTTTATACAAATACAAACGTTTACCCGGAGAGGCTGTTGTTATTGGCGACGTTAAGCTTAATTGATACGGTTCATTCGCATTGGTTGGCTTGGCGATCCCATTGACTTTGATCGTGTTGTTTTGATACTGCTCGAAAGATGCAAAACCAACCGCAACCAAGTTGCCTTTATTTTCCCAATTGACAGAATAATTCAATGGCGATATCGCAATGCTTGAACTGTTATTGGGTAAATTTGCGTAATACACAGCAGGGGCAATAATCGGATAGAAACTTAAACAACCACCACTAGCATTCAAACTATTCGGGGCTGCATGGCGAATTTCTTTGGTCATCCTCGCAACGAGAAAACGGGCTTGTGACTGTAGGCGTTCACGATCAACGGTGTTGGTATAACCTTTTACACCTATCGCAATATAGCTACCGATCCCAATCATAATGATTGATAACACTACGATTGCTATCACCATTTCAAACAGGGTAAAACCACGAGGTTTCGTCATTAGTAATTCCCCCGATATGCAATGTAGTCGTAACTACCATAGCGCCCTGCATCAACCTTCACTGTGATTTTTTTCAGTGGTTGAGAAGGCACTTCACTTACCTCGACCGTCGCATGAATATGAGTGTAATCAGCATTATTGATCGCTGAATCACTTTTTTGACTAGGCATCAAATCAATGAGATCACCACGACGAGAAGTCAAAGAAGGCTTTACATATGCACTATCACTGTAAATATAGCTATCAGGGCACTGCTCAGTGTTTCCCCAGCAACCAATAAAGTCATCGACATCATTGGAAAATGCACTATTTGATGCTTCTTGAGGGCTATCAGGGCCAAAACGATCGGTAGCAGTACATTCTATTAACGTACCTTCGGCATCGTTCTCACCACAACGATAAACACTGTCACCATTAGGGTCTGATTTTTCATCAAACTGACGCGCTAAAATTTCATTGAAAATAGCATCCGCTATTACTGCTGATCGGGCTTGATAATGAGGTACAGCAGAACGTTCAACTTGAGGAAAAAGAAAGCTTACTAAGGTGATCATCGCAATCGCCAGCAAGACAATGGTGATAATTCCTTCAATTAAGGTAAAACCTCGTTGTTTAATGTAAGTATTCACTTACTACATACCTCATTATCTTTCTTTTTATACACATAGCCTTGGCTATTAATGCAAATACTGGCGGTTTGTTTATTCTTTGCTGTAATAGTAATGGTACAACCGTTAGTACACACTAACGCTGCGCTTGACGCAGACCCACTGGCTGGCTGTCCAAGCAGGTTAAAATACAAAATAGAAGCTGGCGGCTCAGCTTTAGTTAGGGCAAAGGTGGTATTGGTTTGAGCTTCACGCAAGCTATCATCACTTTCAGTGACCGTTGGATCACACACACCTAAACAGCTATTCGTCACCTTTAATGGCAATCTATTCCCTTGCATTGCAGAGATTTGAATTTGGCGAATAACCGAAATCGCCTGATCACGCGTTAGTTGTGCATCAAACTCACTACGTCCTGAGAAACGAGCAGCCGCCGTGGCACTAATAATGCCAATAATCACGATCACCATAATTAATTCGACGAGGGTAAAACCTTGTTGCTGCTTCACATTACCACCTAAACGTTAATCATTTGTGCTTATTATGTAATTTATCAGATTTATACAAAAAAGGCGCAGCCGAATGACTGCGCCTTTTATTCTAGCTAATTGCTAATTACTCACCGGCACAGTCAGGACCTAAAGTCACTTGAGTTGTTGCAGGAGAAGAGACACCTGTTGCTTGGGTATAAGTCACAATACATTTGTCTGTTGTATTATTACTTTTGTATGAATAAGAAATAGAAGTGTTATCCACCGATGCCACTACTTTCCAATCTTCATTTAAGCCAGTGACCACTTTACTTAAAGCCGCTGAAGTTGCTTTAGGGAAACCGTACGCTACAGGTACACCACCTTTCGTCGTGGTAGAACTTGATACAGCTTCAACACCATCAACCGCTGCTCGACCATAAGTAATGCCCGCAGCGCCATCAATCGCACCTTTCAAACCTTGTAATGATGCTTTACGTGCATCACCTTGCAAGTTTAAAAACTTAGGTGCAGCTGTTACCGCTAGAATGCCAAGAATCACGATAACAACGACTAATTCAATTAAGGTAAAACCTTTTTGTTTATTCATCTTTTACTTCCTTGTGAAATTACTTACATGAATCGCCAGATGTAATTGCTAATGTTGAAGCTGCGTTAGATACATCTGCGGCGTTGTATTCAACATAACATCCTGTCGCTGCGATGGTTGCAGCATTTGAGCCAGCGGCTACCAAATTATCAAATGTCACAAGATACGAACCAGTCCCCGCTGAACCAGATACAGCACCAATCCAATCACCACTATTTAAACCATTTACAGCTTTAACAATACCGTTCGAATCTGCCGTTGGGTAACCGTAGTTAGTTGTAATATCACCAACTTGAATATTCGAACCTTTAGCTGTTGATTCAATACCTTCAATCGCAGCTTTACCATAAACAATGCTAGCAGCCCCTTGAATTGCACCTTTCAATCCTTGCAAAGAAGCATTACGGGCATCATTTTGAAGATTCAGAAACTTAGGAGCAGCGGTAACCGCAAGAATGCCTAAAATAACAATAACAACTACTAATTCAATTAAGGTAAAACCTTTTTGCTTACTCATCATGTACTTCCTTGTTGAGGATTATTTAATTAAATCCCATCATCTGATGAAATTTAATTAAATAGCGCCCATCCGAGCGCTATCAGCGGTATTAGTTACAAGAGTTACCTTTAGCAACTACAACTGTTGTTGCTGCTTCAGATACACTTTTAGCTTGCGTATATTTAACGTAACAAGCATCAGAGCTATCATCAAAGTAAGAAGTTTTACCTTTGAAAGTACACTTAATAGAATCATCTGCTGGTGTATCACAAGTCCAATCAGAACTTAAACCATTGACCGCTGCACCTAGAGCTGCAGAAGTTGCAACTGGGTAACCAAAAGCCAGTGGAATATCATTAACAGACTTACCACTAGCTACAGACTCAACACCTTCAATCGCAGCTTTACCGTAAACGATACCAGCAGCACCTTGGATAGAGCCTTTCAGACCTTCTAGTGATGCTTTACGTGCATCATTTTGTAGGTTCATAAACTTAGGTGCTGCAGTAACAGCTAAAATACCTAAAATCACGATAACAACGACTAATTCGATTAGCGTAAAGCCACCTTGACGTTTCATATACTTCTCTCTCTTTATTTCAAATCTACTTCAACGCGGCCCACTGCCGGTTTATAAGTAAAAGAATGTCCGGCTAATGGGTTCACTTCACCAGAGCTATTTTTACTAGCAGATGCTAGCTGATAATAACGACACTGTTTATCGGCACTTGTGCCTTCAACGGTGACGAAAAATAAATCTTTGCTATTTACCAAATCATCGCGGGAAATGGTTGCTAATGGCGGGTTTTGCATTAGCTCCTGCAATAAATCTAAACAGTCATTGGCTGTCATATCGACAGCACTCAAGGTTGCACTACTGTTTAATGCAAACGGATAACCAGGTCGAATGTTTAGCGTGGTATCTTCTTTAGTGAGTTTGAACTCAGTACCATCGTAGTCGACAATATTATTATTGCCACTATCAACTGGGCGACCATACGCTTCCCATTGCGCTCTTGCCGAAATTACAGCGGTGGCAAACCCACCTGTCATCCCTTCGATCGCTGATTGTTTCGCTTGATCGGTGATATTCATAAACCGAGGTAATGCGGTAGCCGCTAAAATCCCCAGTACAATAATCACAACGACTAATTCAATTAACGAAAAGCCGGCGTGTTTCTTCATTTCCCTATCCTTACAACTGTAAAAAACTCGACACTAAAGCGACAAATTACTGGCAATGTGTATTCTGTCATTAATATAAAATATTGCCAATTTTTTATTGATGCCTATGTCATATAAACATGAATTATAAGCCACTGAAT
>NZ_SSMG01000272.1 GCF_009873615.1 Photobacterium lucens | reverse complement strand
ATATAAGATACAGTTTATTTCCATGTTGAATATCATACGCTTTTTTAAGTGAACGAAGGGGACTCAAGTGAAGAATAAACCTGTTGCTGTTGGAATTATTCTTAAGGAGGAATTTCTTGAACCTATGGGAATTACCATAGTGATGCTTTCAGAGGCCATGGGGGTTCACCGTAATACGGTAAGTGCAATAGTAAATGGTAAAAATATTAATGTAACCCAAGCTGTTCTTTTAGCTTCAGCTCTTGGCACATCATCAGAGTTCTGGTTGAACTTACAACACAACGTTGACTTGTGGAATGCGAGAAAAATGTTTGAAGAAGTTAGTAAGAATATTCAGGCTTTTGATGTTAATTCATCAATAAGTAACTGATATAAATGATAATGAGACCAGCTTGATTGTGCTGGCTTTAATTAACAAACAAAAAACTTATTATCAAGGAGTATGGAGTTTATTTGGACCACTGACTTTCCCCTTTTGAATTGGGCTTCCAGCATTTAGAGCTACTTTTCTAGTAAACCTTGTCCAACAATGAGCTATTTTCTATTGCTAGTTCAATACTGTTTCGTCTTTATTTTCAAAAAGTCAGATATTATTTTTTGCTAGAGGTGATTAGCCCGAATGAAACTAATGAAAAGATTATTAGGATAATTAAATCGTTTTGGGATAGAAGCGCCTTAGAGTTAGGACACGAGCTAGCTTCCATGCCTAGCTCAAATTTGCCCCAAAGTAGGTTAGCTACCGTTTAAGCCTCACGTCTCAGAATCATCATTTAGCCTATTTCTTCAAATGCCTGCTTGGCGTCTATAGGACCGAGGGAACATCTCCCCTTGTTTAACGAACACTCAACCTAGTAACCAAAGTCTTTCACATCAACTTCTAGCTCTCTGACTTGAGAACCTATTTTTTTATGGAAGTGGTAACGAATTTCTTCATCAGCCATATTGGTCAAATCAAAACTAAAATATTGAACTAAAGCTTCTTTCATCTCAGGTATGTCATACTGGTCGAAGTTGGGTACATAACTGGTGTTATATTTGTTGTGGCTAATTTCTTTGAAAGTGCGAACAAACTTTTTAGGTTTGATTTCTACCTCAAAACGCTTACATAGGCGCAGGACATAATGATCTAATCTGTGGAGTAGCTTTTCATCATTGATCTCAGCGAAGAAAAATTGCCACCCCTTACATTTCTTCTCAAACACACAGCCTGTGATTCGTAGGTTCAATCGCCATTCTAAAATTTTTAAGCTCTTATTTTTAGAGTGCTTATAGCTTGTGAAAATCCCAGCAAGTGAAGCCTTTAACTTTTCAATCGACCCGTTTCTTGCAGAGATATGCTCATTGGTGAATTGATACCCAAGATAATCAAAACCGTTAGCAAGTGAGTCAATTTTTGACTTCTCTGGTACTTTCACTGGGCAGTGTATTTTTAAACCAATATTGCGAAACTGCTTGATAATGATTTGTGCTAGATAGTGTGCTTGATCAGCAGAACAAAGAACTAATACATCATCAACGTAGCGGTAGCATTTTACGTTAGGCAGTTCAGATAAAAATTTGTCAATGTTTTGGAGGTAGATGGCTGCAAGGATGTTGGAAACAGCCAACCCTTGAGGTACGCCGACTTCACTTGGCTTATCATCCTTTCTCGAAACTAGAACTGAAGGGGCAGTGACAGCCGAAAAGATCATATCTAGTATGTGGTCTTGCCTAATACGCTTTTTCAATTGAGAGCGTAGGTTTTTATGTCTTATCGATGGGTAAAAATTCGAAACATCTAACTTAATAAAGCTATCAAAGTCTCCAGATAAAGCGTGAACCTTAACATCTTTAATGACATCTTGAGGAAGCGTGAACTTCACTGATTCTGCAAATCGGTCTTGTAGAAAGTTACACATAGCACGTAATGCAATTCTATCTCTCACTGTAGGGATAGATATTTCACGAGGGGCTTTATTTCTCCCTTTAGTCAGCAACTTTAGCTTGTACTTGGAAAACGCATAAGAACCTTCAATCATTTTACGAGAAATGATTTCAATTTGCGGGTCTAACTGTTTTCTAAAAGCATACTGATTCATGTTATCTATGCCAGTAGCACCAGAATATACAATATGATTGGAGAAGATTTCTTTTAGATTCTCGTGCCTAAACTCTTTATTAAATTGGTCTTGTACACGCATTTTATCCACCAGTAGAAGTTGGAGTGGATAAGAATAAAGGCGAGTTTAATGCAAGCAATATCAGTACAGGCAAGATATAGAAAAACACAAGAGTTAAAAATCTAGCAACAAAATATGATGCTGCTAAAAACCAGTGATGTGATGTTGGTATTCTAGTAAGAGCTTGTTTTGGTTGTTGCTTGTCTTCCGAGGTGTCTAAATGGAAACCTTTGCTTACTTGTCTTACTGTGCTGGTACTTGCCCAATACTCTTGGCATAGTGCAATGGCAAAATCTTTATCAGTGTGGTTTTCACAAGCGTTTAGCTTAGATTCGTAGGTTATTGATAAATTGGTCAAGTCAGCATTTGGCTTTGAGGCTTGATGCATAATACTATTCAAACTTTCATAACATTCTTTGATTAGGTTTGCTCTTTCCTTAAAAGAAAGCCCGTTGATGAATCCTGAAATGCAAAGTACTAGGACAGAATATACAACCCAAGAGATCGCTTCGATTCCATTTTGTGGGTTCTTTAGATAATAAACGGATACGGCGACAGAGAAGAATGAATACCAGAGTAGTATTACTTGTGAGTGAAAGGCGTTAGACAAAAGTCGTTTTTCAGTTTGAATTCGTGCTTTTCTTGTCCACCAAATATTGTCTGTTAAAGCCACCATCTTCTCCTAATGTTGGGGAGTGCTTCATAGAGGTAGTTTAGTTACAATAAGTTAACACTCCTACTGGAGTAAGCATATACGAGATACACTAAGGGCGAACCCTTCGAAATTAGTTTCACTCTTACTGTTAAGAGTGGACAGCTACTAAGAGCTGTCACCACTATGAAACACTGTGTGTATGGTACATTTTCGGAGTTCGAGGCTCAATAATTTTTTGTCGCCGTTATGCTAGTTTCCATACTTTAAGTAATTAAAGAATCACTAATTTAGCAAGAACACTGACTCATTTCTGTCCAGAATCTTCCCTGATGGCACTCCTTAACTCAGGAGTGCCCCCAAACACGTTTCGAGTATGTGGCAGTGCACTTCAATGAGCTGAATTTGACTTAGTTCCTCTTATACGAGTACGCTTTTTAATCTACTGAAATTTCTAATAACTCAATACTATAGGTAATGATGGAAAGCTCCGATTGGATAGCCTTACTAGCAGTGTTTATAGCATTGTGTTCAGCGTGGTTTACATACAAAACTTGGAGAATCCAAACGAGCAAACATTATTAATGAAATTGCTGTACACCAAAAAGATTATGGCCATTTCGTTGAACGTTATTGTGATGAGTTTACTAATTTCGACAAGAATGAAGGTTTTGATGACGCTTGTCGAAAATCACCGGCTGATTACCAGCAAGACTACACCGCTATGCTGAAGAGAAAATGAAAGAGCTTAGAGCCAAACTTTGAAGAACAAATTTGCCCACAGTGTTTATCTTTAATAATTGTTACAAATATAGGTAAATAGAAGAGCATCTCCCTTGGGTGTTGTCGCCTGAGATTCAAGCTCAAGTGTCGAAAGAGTCGGCTCAATACGAAGATAAAGGCAACTGGTATAACGTGCTGAATTACCATTTAGAAGAATGTACAGGTAAAGCAAGAGAGTGGTTATCAACCAAATAGGTGTGTGAGCATATTAATGCTTTCCCATCAAAAGGGAGTGTGATTGGCAAGGCACTTAATCAATAGGCTAAAGACGGGAAGTTAGACAAGAAAATGCTCAATGGCTCAAACCGCTAATACTTCCCTACCATACGACCTCACACTTCATTTCGCTAAGTTGTAAAAATTATCCCCACTTCCTCCACTTGATTTGATATTAAGTGGGGGAAGTAGGGCAAATTATTTAACTTTCAGAAAACAGAAACATCGTTTTTGGCACTTAATTAGGCATAAGCAATTAATTATTATGTGTCTTTCATATAATTTTTTGCATTTAGTTCTTCGTATCGATTCATTATTCTAATTTTGGGATCGAAAATAGATGGTGCAATCAAAAACATGAAGCAGTTTTTAGGCATAGAGCGATACCTTGAAACTAGGTTCATCTTATTTAATTGTTCTAGGGTGGAAAATTTTTTGACTTCCCTATTAAATTTGATCCCTACAGACTCATGTAGTGCTTTTCTTCTTTCGTCATCTAATAGAAAATTTGCCAGCTGAGCTTTGTCAATTGTGGTAAGTTTCTCTGTAGTACCAAAAAAAGCATTACCCCCTATGTTCTTACCATGGATTATTGAAACTTGCTGTAATTTTGGCAAGAACGACTTTAACTCGCCTTCAATTTTTACCTTTGCCTTCGTATTGTAAAAAACTGTACATATATTTATCTTAGTCAGTCGTTTGAAAAATGATTGTAACTTATCAAGTTTTTCACTTGGGATGTTATATAAATTTTCGCTTTCCTCGAAGCTTTCTCGTGCGCCTGAATAATATTTCAATGACTTAATGAACTGTGCTCCTGATATTATATTGTCGAGAATAAAAGTTACTTCTGTAGCATCTTCGTCTAATTCACACAGTTTGGCGATGTTGAAGTTTTTTATATTTCTACCGATTTGGAAATTAATGTCATCGTAAAGGATTCGTTGAGTGCCATTGTAGTCCTCTGGGTTTTTTATCATCACCGAAGTACAACCACTTTCACAAAGTTCTCTAATTTTAGATATGAACTCTTCAATATCTTTCTTTGTCATGCACTCATGAGCAGAAATTAGTTTAAGTATTAGTTCACGATTTTTTTCAGCGATTGGTAACAACCATTTTACCAGATTATCTTCCGCATTCTTATTAGATATATTGTTATGTTGTTGAATGACATAACAAGCACTATGGAATGATGCCAGTCCTTTTATTTCATTAATATTGGAAATTATTTCATATCCGAAATCTTTCCCTTGCTCTTCAATTAAAAGCTTATACCTATTCGATACTATGCTCCACATTTGCATAATTTCTCTAGGTATGGGAACAATTAAGTTACCATCAACGGATGTCAAAATAAATATCCTATCAGCTCCGGTTATTTTAGTTCTTGTTGTAATGCTTAATGGCGTAATATCCATCTTTGATATATCAATTAAGTTAGTATCCGAATATGATAACTCTTCACCATCTACAGTTAATTTTCTTTCGGAATTATTAACATTAAAATTCTTAGATACTTTAAAATCAGTTATTGTGAATCCATTCTCTCCAGCGTGAGTCGTTGATATTAGATGCGAAATATTGGATGATAGTTTTTCTAGGTCACTAACAATTTGGTAGTCGATTCCAATATACTGTATGTCCCGAACTTTTTTTAACGAGTTTATAATAACAGAAAGAAAGGTGTCTAAATTGTGAGAGCTAATGTCAAGGTTCTTATCAACAGCAAAAGCACTCATACCAATATAGTCAACAGAATGAAATTTTACATACTGAAAAACAAACTTTTCTATTCTTTCATAAATTCCAAATCTTTCAAGATCTTTATATAGAGCAGAGGTAACTAGGATATCTATAACTACATTGGAATTTACAATATTATCATTTATGTAAATATGAGATAGATTCTTATAAAAAGAAGCTTTATTGACCCATTTCTCCAAATTTTGGTAGTATTTATCAAAGAGTTTTCGTTCAAATTCGTGTTCTTGAGCTAGTAGAGTTAGATAGCAATATAAATAATTATCTATATTAATCTCTTGAGAGGAAATATTAAGGTCATCTTGTTCTGCTATTATTCTTTTTGTATAAGAAAATTCACCATTAAAGATAAGATTAGTATCACTAGAAATTACTCTAGAGTTTGTAAATACACTAGGGTAATTTTGTTTTTCGTTGTCATCTTTTATAAAGCTATAAACTAGGGCAAGTCTATCCTTTAAGTTTTCATTTCTTATTCTTTCTCTTAAACTAACTAAACCGGAAGCATTGTGTGGAACTACAATTTCAGAATAACCATATTTATCCGCTTTCAAATTCAATGAATCATCAAAATGTTCTGAATTTTTTCTGATTAGGATTTCATTTCCTTTTTTTAGGGCAATAATTCCATTGCTTGTTGC
>NZ_SSMG01000271.1 GCF_009873615.1 Photobacterium lucens | reverse complement strand
GAATAAATCTTGTTTAAAACTCAACATTCAAACATATCTCAATGACAAATCTATGCTACTTGATGTGATATATACCCAAGTGGCTTGGGTATAGGTGATTACAAGACAATAAAAAACCACTTATTTTAAACTGAAGCAGTTAAAAATAAGTGGTTTTAATAAATATGGAGATAAACAATTAGTGACGTTTACGTCGTATCCATGCCATTGAGCCTAACAACGCAAGCATTAGACCACCAATATAACCACCACCACTGTCATTTTTACCAATATTACAGTTATTAGCAGAGATACTATCGTTACAGCCCTGTTCTGCTTGTTCTTTCTCTTTTTCTAAAAATTCAGGTAGCGTAATGGCACTTTCTGGCACAGTCTTCACTGATTCAGTGATCCACTCATAATAGGTTCCAACACGCGCATAAAACGTTGGACGAGTTAGTGAACCACATTGAGGCTCACCTGCTGAACCACCACTCACAATACCAATCTGCACCCAGTTACTGTCATTATCTTGTGTTAATAGCGGACCACCACTATCACCAAAACAAGCATCAGGCCCCATTAAATCCGAACCATCAAGCTTACGTGCTGGTAATGTACAAAGCTTAGTGGTGTTACTTGGGCTATCAATGAAAATGCCTTCAGGATCTTGTGATTCAAAGCGCTCGTAACATTTATCAATCGGGAAGCTTGCTAACATGGTTTCTAGTAGTACACCAGATGTTTCACCGCCTTCATAACTCAGGCTCTTTTCTTCTTCATCTTCAGCTGGTGCTTTATTTTCCGTCACTCCCCACCCTTGTACTTTTACGTTTTCAGGCAGGTTTTTATCATTCCATTGACCGCGTAATTTATCATCTAATTCAACCGCCGCACTGGTTGATGCTAATTTGACTTTACCTACACCATTAAAGTCACGGTTAACACGGATAAGTGCAACATCATTATCAAGCGCAGTATTTACAATTTCTGTTTCTAAATTAACACCGTTACCACTTGATGTTTCTAAAATAATCAGTGGATTATAGTCAGGATGAACAACAACATGGGTGGCTGAATAAATGTCTTTAATATCAGCAGTAGCGTTATCAACTAACCCCGTTGTAACTGTAATATCTGAAGGCGCAACAACAGTAAGACCAGATTCCCCAGTACCGCCACCAGCAACAACACAGTGAGCCGCTGTTAATAACCAGCGATCATCTAAAACCGTCGCACCACAAAAATGCGATTCATTGGCTTTATTTAAGCGCAGCGATGCCATGAAATTATCTTCAGTGGCGACTGTCACTTCAGAACCACCAATAATAAACGGTGTCGGGGTTTGATCAGCTTGAGCGTAAGCTGAACCTGCTAATCCTAATGCAATGCATACACTCAATGAGTGCGTTAATTTATTCACCATCATTAAATCCTTTTAAAATACAGCTAGATTAATGATACCGAATACTATTCACTGTTTACTTAGAAAGATAAACGAGTTGCGACAGGCTTCTTTTTTCTATGCAATGCTGCAAAACAAACATAGAAAATATTAAATCAAGCCCACAGCAACCCGTTTAGCACTTAATAACGTTAAGATTGATGAAATAATGGATTAGCCGCGTTTTCTACGTAACCAACCCATTGCCAATAGTGACATAATTAAACCTGAGCCAATGGAACCACCGCCGCCACTACCACCTTCTGCGGTATTGTCGGTATTGTCTTTACCTGTTGATTCATTATCGAATGGTACTGGCGCTGGAAGTGTAGGTGTTTTTTCAGCAATGACGTTATTGATCCAATCATCATATCCCCCTACACGGGTATAGATATCGGGATCTCCTGCTGCACATTTCTCACCACCAAAACTGGTAATTCCGAGCTGTATTTGCTCACCTGTGGCTACGTTTTTATAATACAAAGGACCACCACTATCACCTTGACAGACACCAAGAAAAGCAGGTTCATAAGTACACATTTTTAATGGATCGACACCACTAGATAGCCAGCCAAAATTACTGTCAGCTTTTGTTTTATCAAAACATTCAGCGGTAGGTAAATAACTGAGTTCAACAGACATTAATGTCTTTGGACCTGAGATTGCACCATTTGAGGTTTTCCCCCAACCTTGAGCAATTAATAACTCTTTATTTTCGGTAATTTCTTTTTCGATCGCGAATGCCTGCTCATTCGTTGGTAATGTTGCTATCGTGGCATTATCAATATTTCGTGAAACAGCAATAAGTGCAATATCATTAACGTAAGGCGTATTTATTTGAGTTTCACTCTCGCCTTCAACTATTACTGTTCCCTCAGGTAAGTAATCAGAATGCACAATTACATCTACAGCCTTATACTCATTAATTGGTGAAATATCTAAAAGATTCGTTATACCTGCGTAAACTTTAATTGAGGCGGTAGGCACTGTTTCAAGCTCATCATTTTTATTACCAATTTTTATACAGTGCGCAGCAGTTAGTACCCAACGTTCAGCTATTAAGCTACCAGTACATCCCCAATTTCCCGCTTGAACAAACACTGTTGATAACTCATTCGGGCTTGTTTGAACTTCATTACCACCAATAATATAAGCATTAATATCATTTTCAGCTGCCATTACCGATAGCGGAAAAGCAACACTTGCGGAAATTGCTAGCCCTAATGTTTTTATTTTATTCATACAAGCCTTCTTAAATATCGTCCATTGACCAATACTTAAAAGGTAACAAATTATTAACCGCTAATTAGCAAAAACATTCTAAACAGTGAGCTAACACATAAGTCTTAAATAAGAATGTCTATTAGTTACAACAAGTCACCAGCACTTTTTTGCTTAAAAATAAAAATTACTCAAATTAATACAATCATTGAATGAGTTAATAAAGTTAAAATTTAACTGCTTTTTCGTTACTCTCTGGATAATTTTCCATGACATTTCACTACGATTGGATATTAAACAGTCTGATGTACTATAAATTTCGTGATCTCGCGCTTGTTTTCTTCCCTTCTGTTTATTTGATGTGCATAATGTGCCCACAATAACTCTATGGACAATTTCCCATGACTATCGAACAAGCTTTAAAAGATCGTAGCGAATCAAAATGTGAACTATGTTCTTCTGAAAACAACCTAGCTGTATACGCAGTTCCTGCTTCTGAAGACAAGAGCGCGGGCTGTAGTGTATATCTTTGTGATACTTGCCGTGGTCAGCTTGAAGATCCAGAGACAACAGATGAAAACCATTGGCGTTGCCTAAACGACTCTATGTGGAGTCAGGTTCCAGCTGTACAAGTAATGGCTTACCGTCAACTTAAGCGTCTATCTTCAAAAACTGACTGGGCAATGGACCTAGTTGACATGATGTACCTAGAAGATGATGTTAAAGAGTGGGCTGAAAAAGGTCTAGTTGAAGAAGCACAAGCTGCTATTCCAACGCTTGACGCAAATGGTGCTAAGCTACAAGCTGGTGACAACGTAACTATCATCAAAGACCTTCCAGTTAAAGGTTCTAGCATGGTAATTAAGCGTGGTACGCCTGTACGTAACATCAGCCTGACTGATAACCCACTTCACATCCAAGGCCGTGCTGATGGTGTGCAAATGGTTATCATCGCAGAGTACGTGAAGAAGTAATCCCTTCTCCGTTACTGATAACGTATAAAAGAAAGCCCCTAGAGTCTCACTTTAGGGGCTTCTTTTATATATCCAATCTCAATACGACATTGAAACTATTAGTATTTACCTAACTTACGATTAATGATGAAGTTAATCATCCGCTTAGCGATAGATGAATAAGGTGAATATAACAGCTTCAGCGACGAGACAGAGCCTTGATACATCACAGGGCGCATTTTTGATAGGCGTTCAAAACCTTCTCGACCGTGATAGTGTCCAATACCACTGTTGCCTATTCCACCAAACGGTAGATCATCTTGCGCTACATGTACCATCACATCATTAATTGTTACACCACCAGAACGAGTCTGATCTATCACTGTTTGTTGTAACACTTTATCATTAGAAAATAGATATAAGGCTAACGGTCTTTCTCCAGCGTTTATTTCCATTAATACATCATCAATCGATTGATATGTTTTTATGGGTAAAATAGGACCAAAAATCTCACGCTGCATCACTAACATGCTTTCATTCACATTCGTCACAAGGTGCAATGGGAACTTACGATTCTCATCATCAGGCTCCGCATTTGGGATCAGATTATGTAGTTCCGCCCCTTTCGCTTTCGCATCTTCTAATGTATCGACTAAGCGAGCAAACGCGGTGTCATCAATAATGGATGTGTAATCAGGATGCTGAATATCAGTAAAGCGCTTCGCCATGATCTTTTTCGCATGCTTAATCATCTCATCTAAGCGATGCTCTGGCACATATACATAATCAGGTGCTACACAGGTTTGTCCGCTGTTATACGCCTTTCCACCCAAAATACGTTGCATGGCTTTAGCAAGATCATAATCATCAGCAACAATCGCTGGCGACTTCCCACCAAGCTCTAAAGTAACAGGCACAAGGTTTTTAGCTGCATTTGCCATCACAGCCTTACCCGTGGTGCTTGAACCGGTAAATACCAAATGATCTAACGCTAATTGAGAAAAAGCTTTGCCTGTTTCACCTTCTTCAGCAATAAAGCAAATCTGGTCTTCATTAAATGATTGAGCAAACAAACCTTGCAATAACTGGCACAAATGCTGCGAGTTTTCAGACATTTTCACCATGACACGGTTTCCAGCGGCAATAGCAGCAACAAGCGGTGCTATTGCAAGAAATAGGGGGTAGTTCCACGGCACAATGATCCCGACAACACCAACTGGCTGTGGCAGCAAGCGATTTTTAGCCGGCTTAAACCACATAGAAGTATGACGCTTTTGTACCTTCATCCAGCGTGATAAATGCTTACGCGTATATTTAATCCCTTCTACACTGGTGAAAACTTCAAGCAATGCCGTTTCTGTTGCAGAGCGTTGACCAAAATCTTTACCAATTGCAGCACAAATCTCAGATTGATGTGATTGAACAAGTTCTAAGATTTTCTCCAAATCGGCAAGTCTCGACTGAAGATCTGGCATTAGGTTTGATAAGAATGCACTTTTTTGTTGCTTTAAATAATGATCTAACGGCTTTTCCATTCGTAAAACTCCTATCACAGAACCCAACTGAAACAACAATAAACCCATTACATTAGCTGTAACATTGTCGTAAGCACAGATCTTTATACTCTAATCAGTTAGGTTATGTGAACCAATAAATACAGTGACTTGGTTATAAAATCGCATCATTCACTGTTATAGACTAATCTCATAATCAGAGGGAACGTGTAGCGGGGTTTAGATATGTCATCACCAATTTTATATACATTAAGGCAATGCCCTTATGCTATTAGAGCTAGATTAGGATTGTTACTTGCAGAGATCAATTTTGAACAACGTGATGTTGACTTAAGGCAAAAACCTACTGACATGCTTGCCATTTCCAACAAAGGAACCGTGCCTTTATTAGTGTTTGAAAATGGTGACTATATTGATGAAAGTTTAGAAGTCATGATTTGGGCATTAAATAACAATGACCCACACGACTTACTGTTAAGCCAACAACCACACTGCTTTGCTGAAATGCTAAGTTTAATTGCTCGTAATGATTACAAGTACATTACAGCCCTTGAGCATTACAAAGCGGATACTCGTTACCATAATCCAGAAGCACCAGTTTATCGCAAACTGTGTGAGTCCTTCTTGTTCGACCTTGAAAATCGCTTGTCCCAACATAAATACCTAATGGCTGATCAGCTAAGTCTTGCTGATTACGCTATTTTGCCTTTTATTCGCCAGTTTTCTCATGTTGAACGTCAATGGTTTCGAGAGGCTGATTATCCGAATCTAAAACAATGGTTAAGCGATCTTTATCAAGATCCTACTTTCTCTAAAGCAATGACTAAATATCCGTTATGGGAGAGTTGTACTAACACACAAGCTACGCAGCACAATGATTTAACCATGATAAGTTAGTGAAGCCTGTATGACGGTTAAATGAAAAATGTCAGCGTAATGTTAATTAGAGCCTTACCCATAACCGCTTAATAAACATGAAATATTCCTTATTCAAATTACTAACAGGTTAATCAATAACCTCATTTGAATAAGGATTAGTTATGGTAAACGATAGTCGTCGCTCATTTATTAAAAAGTCTGCTGTTGTAAGTGCAGGCGCTGCCGCAGTATCTACTTCACCTAACGTATTTGCGAGTATTGAAAAGGCACTTTCAATTCCAGCAAATCGAAAACATGGCAGTATCAAAGATGTTGAGCATGTTGTTATTTTAATGCAGGAAAATCGTTCATTTGATCACTACTTTGGCACCATGCCCGGTGTGCGCGGTTTTGCCGATCGTTTCCCATTAAAACAGTCCAATGGTGACTTTGTTTGGAATCAGCATAATCCTGAGCCAAATGAAGATAAAGGAAACTTCAAAAAGACCCTACTTCCTTGGTATTTCAATACAGGAAAAGATGTCAGTTATGAGCATTTTCGTGGTACACCGCATCTCTATAAAGATGCACAATATGCTAATAACCATGGCAAAATGAACCAATGGCTACCAAATAAAACTGACCGTACCATGGGCTATTTCACTCACAATGAAGTTCCTTTTCAGTTTGCACTCGCAAACGCCTTTACCCTTTGTGACGCTTATCATTGTTCAACCCAAACAGGCACAAATCCAAACCGTGTGATGCACTGGAGTGGAACAACAGATGCCAAGCAGAAAAAAAATGGTCCAGTTATCACTAATAGTCATGATGCTTGGGGTGAATACGAAAATGGTTATGAATGGACAACCTACCCTGAGCGCTTAGAAAGAGCAGGGATTTCTTGGCGAGTGCTGCAAAACCGTAGTAATAACTTTGGTGATAACCCACTGGTTGGCTTTAAAAGTTTTATAAAGGCAAACGAAACCAACCAAGATGACCCGATTTTTGTCAAAGGTATTGGTCCAGATTACGGTGATAAACCTTCTATTGAGTTATTTGAAGAACTCTATAAGGAAGGACTACCGCAAGTTACTTGGATTGTCACGGAGCAAACATTTTCGGAGCATCCATCTGGCTCAACGCCAAGTAGAGGTGCCGCATACACTGCAGCAGTACTAGATATCTTAACCTCTGATCCTGAAGTATGGTCAAAAACAGCTTTCATTATCAATTTTGATGAAAATGATGGTCTCTTTGATCATATGCCACCACCATCAGTACCTCACAAAGCGAAAAATAATCACACTTATGGTAAATCAAACGTTAAAACTGATGACGAGTACTACCATAATGTCGACTATACAAAATACGATGGGAGTATTAAAAGTAACGAGGAAGTGGAAGATTTCATCAACAATGCCTCCCATGGCCTAGGACCTCGCGTACCTTGTTATGTTGTTTCACCTTGGAGTGTTGGCGGCAATATAAACTCCCAAGTCTTTGACCATACTTCTGTTCTACAGTTTTTAGAAAAAGTAACCGGCGTTGAAGAGCCTAATATTTCAGAATGGCGACGTAGCGTGTGTGGCGATTTAACAAGCTGTTTTGACTTTGAAAAAAAACGACCAAATAGTGATATCCCTAACAATATGTCATTTGAGGAAGCTCAACGTCGCTATGAAGCCGCAATCGAAGAACAAAACCAGCATAAAAACCAACAAGGATATGATGAATCAGGTAAAAGAGTTAAGCCACAGATGAGCCTAGTTGGTCTACCTGTTGTTGAACAGCACGGCTCTCGTCCCTCTTGTCAGTTACCTTACTCACCAAAAGTAGACATCTCATTTAGTAAAGATAGCGTACACTTTGAATATGCAAACCAGGGTAAACAAGGCACTGTTTACCAAACTTACAACTACCTTGCTCACAACCTACCTCAACAAGATGAATTTGTTGCATCTGAAGGCAGTCCTTACGATATGACGATGCCACGCCAATACACGGTTGCAGCAAAAGGCACGAATCTACATAACCCAACAGTCGCTGATAAATGGCAGTTCGATGAACATCAAGACTTCGATTTAATGACCTTTGGCCCTAACGGATTTATACGTCGTGTGAAAGGCTTTACTGGTGAGCATAAAGCTATGCCATTAATTGATATTACGCATAAAGCATCACGAGTTGGTAATAATGAAGCTCATCTGTCTATTCGAATCGAAAATAGTACCAAGGAGCCGCAAGTCATTACCATCACAGATAACGTTTATGGCAAAAAGCCTATGGTATTGACCATCAAGCCTAAGCAAGTTGAGCATATCGCTTACAAAACGCGTAAGCACTGTTGGTATGATCTTACCTTTACTGCCGATAATTGCCGTTATTTCTCATTGCAAGCAGCAGGTCGTATTGAAGTAAATAACAAGCACAACTTCAAAGCAGTAACAGATCCGGAATTAGGTAATTTCGGTAACGATATGGAGTTAGCAAGTCTACTAGGTTAAGTAACTCACTCTTTGTCATAACAAAAAACCCAGCATAGATGCTATTTTCATAGCCCTTTGCTGGGTTTCTTTTCGTTTTGTAAAATCAGTAATTAACGATTTTTAAAATAAGTATCTTGCAGAATATACATGCGCTTAATATCGCAGTATTTACCGTTAATGAAAATCTCTTGGATCAAATGGCCTTCTTCTACAAAACCACACTCTTCATATAAGTGAATCGCTTTTTCATTTTCAATCGCAACATGCAGATATACCTTATGCAAGTTCAAAATAGTAAATGCATAATTTAGCGCACGATTGATCAATGAACGTGCGTACCCATTACCTTGGTAATCTGGGGCAATGATAATTTGAAACTCAGCGGTTCGGTGAATATTATTAATCTCAACCAACTCCACTAAGCCTATCGATTCTTCGTCTGCATTTTCAGCAATAAAACGACGCTCAGTGCTATCATGAATGTGTTTGCGGTACAGCTCTTCAAGCTCAGCAAACGACTCATATGGCTCTTCAAACCAATAAGCCATGATTGTGCGGTTATTGTTTAATTGATGAATAAAACGTAGATCTGTACGCTCTAATGCACGTAGACGAATAACATTACTCATTTATCTATATCCTTGATAGTAATGATGCAGGTAAAAGATTGTCCCTTTACCAATTTACCGCTTAAAAATACCATTTAATATCACAGAAAAAAGCAAAAACATGTAACAAGATATTCCCTTACCGCAACATTATTCAACCTTGCTATATCTATTGTTTACAACCATTTCATCAATCAGATCCAAGAAGCAGCGTACTTTAGATGCAAGATGCTTACGGGTGGGATACAGTGCATACACATCGACTGTTGGGAAAACATAATCTTCAAATAATAAGGTTAATTCCCCTGTCTTTATTTGCTGCTCAATATAAAACTCAGGCAAACGAATGATCCCGTCACCATTACGTACTAACACCAGTGACATCTCAGTGTTATTGCTACGAACGCGTTGATGAACGTCAACAGAGGTTTGATTGCCAGCCTTATCCATATAATCCCAAACGTTTGATTTTTTTAAATTGCTGTAACAAAAACAGTGATGAGAAGAAAGCTCTGCTGGATGGATCGGGCGACCATATTTGATAATGTATTCTGGTGACGCTACCGTACAAATTCGGCTGCTATAAATACGTTTACAGATAAGACTTGATTCATCCAGCTTTGCTGATGCGCGGATCACTAAATCATAGCCATCACCTATTACATCAATGGCTTTGTCGCTCATATCAAGATCAATCACAACATCGGGATAACGTGTAAGATAAGCTGAAAATACATCCTTTAAATAATGCTTACCAAACCATACCGGACAACTGATTTTCAATGTTCCCTTTGGCGCCACTGTACTTTGAGTGATATGAGCAACCGCTTGTTCAGCATCGCTGATCAACTGTAAACATTCTTGGTAATAACTCTTACCTTCCGGCGTTAACGAAATACTTCGAGTTGTGCGATTGAGCAACCTTACCCCTAAGCGATTTTCTAATTTAACGATCTCTTTGCTTACATAAGAGTTTGAATGCCCCATTACCTGTGCCGCAGCACCAAAGCCACCACTTTTAACGACTTGAACAAATAAAGTAATACCATCGAACAGTTGATTATTAGTCATATGGAAATTATCTAATCACTTTAAGGCTATTAATTACATACAAACTCTAATATACACTCTAGTCATTGGTTAACAACATCAGTTTGCTAAAACGACTTAATTACAAACGAGGCTTAATATGAAACTACTCGCTTTTGCTGCAACAAACAGCCAACAATCAATCAACCGTGCGCTAGTGACATATGCGGCATCACAAGTAAACGCTGATGAAGTAGAAATTCTTGACCTAAACGATTTTGAAATGGCGATTTACAGCATTGATCGTGAGAATGCGTCAGGGATCCCTGAACAAGCTCAGTTATTCTTCGATAAGATCGGTCAAGCTGACGCAATTTTAATCTCATTTGCTGAGCATAACGGGACATATACTGCGGCTTATAAGAATATTTTTGATTGGGCTTCACGTATTAATCAAAAATTCTATCAACAGAAACCAGTGATCATGCTTGCAACATCACCGGGTCCAGGTGGCGCTAAAAACGTACTAGATACTGCCGTGACATCAGCCCCTTATTTTGATGCCAATGTATTAGGCTCTCTTTCTATTCCAAGTTTTTACGACAACTTCGATTTAGAAAAGAATGCCCTAACCAATGAAGAATTAAATCAACAATTAAAATCATTAGTTTCAAAATTTAATCAATAGCGGCTGATCGTTTTAACGTTGTCCAGCAACAAAAACCACTATTACACAAATAGAAGAAGTAATTGATAAAAATAGAGTTGCTGTTGAACCAGCAACTCTTTTTTCCAAGTGATTCTCTAAAGCCTAATTACTTGAACTAACTTGACGATATTCATTACTCGGTTGCGACCATCACATTGGATGCTTTTATCACTAATACCGCCTCTTTACCCACGGCTAAACCTAAATACTCACATGACTTTTTCGTTAAGATAGACGTGAGTTCAACATTGGGGGAGACTTCAACCGTAACTTCTACATTCACTGCCCCAACATCGATATTCGTTACCACGCCTTTTAATTGATTTCTTGCACTTAATTTCATTTTACAACCTTAACCAGTAAGTAAAATTCTAATTCGAGCTAGTACACATGGCTTAAACCAGCCTCTTATAGTGTAGATAACTCACTTTTAAACGTGGCTTTTAAACAAGAAATATTCCATATTCGGTTGTTTATTCATTAAACAACAGAGTAATGTTCGAGACATTCTATAGGTATAGAGATCGCTTTTTTACGAATGAAAACGGCCAAGATAAGCATATTGTTCACATTTAATCGGATCTAAGATGCACAATGGCTAAATTTGTATCATGCTTAAAGAGTAGTAGCGTTAAAGGAGTACGCTTATGAGCACGAGGCTATGTGAAACTGCCAGCCTTGAACTGCATGTTCAAAGTGCTGTGCAGCAAATCCTAACCACTATGGCTTTTACTGCCCCATCAAACAGTCATAGTGATCGTAAAAACGCGTGTATATTTCAAAACAAGATCACATATACACTTTACTTACTCCTGCAATCTTTTCACTGTGAATCACAAAATACGATCAATAAACAATGCCACTATAACCAAGATTATACGTTTCATGACTTTGATTATGTGTGCCAGCAAAGCCTTGAGATTTTACGGCAATCACGTAACGACTTTGCGATTAAGGCTGCTAATCGTCGCGGTACTATTACTCATATCACCACGAAGGAAACCGAAGATTTACTGACTGCAACACTTAACAGAGAATGTGAAATGGTGATCACTGCCCTTGCTATTCAGCAATTATCAACCTTAATCAATACTTTTTCCCAACAAGAAAACATTTCACAAACTATTGATCAGGTTTTTAGCCGTGTAGTAGTTAACCAATATATTGACGAAGGGTTTCAATTATCAAAACAAGCCACACTTAAACTGGTAGAACAAATATCAAACGCTATTACTGGAGAGTTATGCCAGTTAATTTTAAACCAGCACACCAGTGAGGAGTCAGAGCAAAAACTGGTACAACACTTAGAAGACATCAACACGTTAGCTGAACATTTCATACAGCATTTTTCACAATTAAATACGACCTTTCTTACCAATAAATCAAATTTAGATGATAACGAATAAATATGAGTAGCAGGCAACACCTGCTACCTACTTTATCATCCAATGATGAGTTGAATACCGTCAAATAATAAGTATGATCATAACTATGATTAACATTAACCACGACTCACTATGGCTGCATTACTTACTTTTATTGATAAACATTGGAAAGTGATCACTGTACTTATTCTATTATTAATTACAGTTTTATCTCTATTACCTCAACCAAGCTTACCTGAAGTGCCAGGAACCGATAAAACCCATCATTTTATTGCTTATAGTGCACTTATTTTTGCTATTGGTTTAAGAATGCCCAAGCATTGGTACTGGTTATTTCTTGGCTGTATTGCATGGAGTGGTGCTATTGAATTAATTCAACCTTATGTCAATCGTTATGGTGAATGGCTTGATTTAGCGGCAAATACAGGTGGCTTGATCACAGGTTTTATTCTTGCTCGTCTTTGCGCTAAGTTATTACTAGCAAAAAGAAAAACGAATAATTCAGAGTAAAAATCTAATCAAAGATAGTAATT